>NZ_JBQKIK010000030.1:0-37366 GCF_052117805.1 Bilifractor sp. LCP21S3_F8
AAGATCTAAAAAGTGCATGATTAGAGTGTTAACACGGATATTAAATAAAAGCCCCGGAAAACCGGGGCTCATGTTAAAGTTTTTTCGAGACATTTTCATTTATGCTTGACACCTATTTTATCTTTTAGGGTGACAACGTTTTATTTACGCGAACAGTGAGCCGCAGCCGAATGCGCAGTATTCGTGTGCGGCGAGCGTCGCGATAGCGAGATAAAACTCGCGCAGCGTGTTTTATCTCGTTTTTCAGGATGACAATGACAACCCGGAGCAGCTCTCTCCGGGTTACAGTTCCTGCATTTTCAAGGCATAACGATAGATTTTTCTCCATATACCTCCAATATGGGAAATGTTACTGCTCTCAGTCTGACAGAAACGCGCACATAAGTCCCTGTGGCCAGCTTATATTTTAAAACGATAGCCGACACCCCATATCGTCTCAATATACTGTGGTTTTGCTGTATTGAACTCGATTTTCTCCCGGATCTTCTTGATGTGCACCGTTACGGTCGCAATGTCTCCGACGGAATCCATGTTCCAGATCTCGCGGAACAGCTCTTCCTTTGTAAACACATGATTCGGGTTCTCAGCCAAAAAGGTCAGAAGATCAAATTCCTTGTTGGTAAATGTCTTTTCTTCCCCGTTCACCCACACTCTTCTGGCTGTCTTGTCGATCCGGATCCCGCGGATCTCGATAATGTCGTTCTTAGGCTGGCTGCTCACAAGACGGTCATACCGCGCCATGTGCGCCTTGACCCGCGCCACCATCTCGCTCGGAGAAAACGGCTTCGTCATATAATCGTCCGCGCCAAGTCCGAGACCATGGATCTTGTCGATGTCGTCCTTTTTTGCCGACACAATGATGATCGGCGCGTTCTTTTTCTCACGAATCTTTCTGCAGATTTCAAATCCGTCTACAACAGGAAGCATAAGGTCAAGAATGTACAGATCATAATCGGTCTCCAGCGCCCGCTTCAGCCCCTTGTCTCCTTCATTCTCAATATCAACCTCGAATCCGGAGAGCTCCAGATAATCCTTCTCCAGTTCTGCTATGGATTCCTCATCCTCAATGATTAGAATTTTGCTCATGTCTTCCCTCCTGATATTTGCGAAGCACGAAGTAAATAATTGTTCCCTCGCCTTCCCTGCTCGTCGCCCAAACCTTTCCCTCGTGATCTTCGATGATCTTCTTGACAATGGAAAGTCCGATTCCGCTTCCTCCTCTTGCTCTTCTTGCCTGATCGCTTCGGTAGAACCGGTCAAAAATTCTCGGTATATCCTTCTGATTGATTCCTCTCCCATTATCTTCGATCTCCACCTGTATAAAGTCACCGACGTCGCGCAAGCGGATGCTGATGATTCCGGGATCCTTGTCCATATATTTCACGGAATTGCCTACGATATTGTTGATCACGCGGCGGAGCTGTTCCGGATCTGCAATAATTACGGCATCATCGACCAGATCATTGCTGTAATTCAGCCGGATATTCTGCTGTTCCAGCTCCATGCTCAGTTCCTCACGGCAATCCTCAAAATAGGAGGACGCATGGATCTTCTGAAAATTATACGGAATCCGGTTCGTGTCGATTTTGGAGTACATGGTCAGCTCATCGATCAGCCTCGTAATCTCAATGGTTTTATTGTAAATCGTGCGGATATACCGCTGCTGCTTCTCCGGCGTGGCTGCCACGCCGTCGATCAGTCCTTCCGTGTAACCCTTGATCGCGGTCACCGGTGTCTTCAGATCATGTGAAATATTGCTGATCAGTTCACGATTCTGCGCGTCAAAACGGATCTTCTCCTCGGCAGATTCCTTCAGCCGTACTCTCATCTCCTCGAAATCATCGCAGAGATCATCCATCTCCTTGATTCCGCTCTTCTGCGTCACAAAATTCAGATTGCCGTCACGGATATTCTGCGCAGCCTTTTTGAGCTGGTTGATGGGGATGATGACACCCCGGTAGATCCAGATACCCATCGCAATGCTGGTAAAGCTCAGAATCACGATAATCAGCAGTATCGTCTCCGTCATTGCCCCTTTGATCTCCGGCGCCAGCTGGTTCAGCATGCTGATCAGAAAAATACTTCCTCTTGAGCCGTCGGAAAATCGGAAGCTGATCTGCTTGAGCATTGCCTGGTTCCGGACCTGTATATAGGAATTTTCTCCGTTCTCCTCATTTCCGGATATCCCGTCGGCCGATGACGGAAGCTGCGACAGCAGCTCCGCATTCGAAAGATCCGTGCTGCCGTTATAATATATGGCGTTTCCCTTCCGCACCACAATGAATGCTCCATTTCCGCTGAGTGTCTCATTCAGTTCCTTCAGATACCTCTTATCCTCCAGCATGTCCGGATCGTTCTCAAGCGTGTGCTGCACGGAGGAAAGTGTCTCGTCGAGAGTCTTCGAAATCAGCAGCGCATTGTTATACAGACTCTCCATTCCCGGATTGTCAATCCCATACTGTCTGCCAAGCTGCCTTACCTTATAATTCATCAGCACATAGAACGCCGCGCTGCAGAGCAGGACAGGTATCAGAATCACCAGAATAAAAGCGATTCCGATCCGCGTCCGGAGATCCATGGCTGTTTTTTCTTTCTTTCGCTTCAAAATCAATGTTCTCTGTTCCTTTTTCCGTTATTATGATTTTTTCCGATGCACATACACCGCTCCTGGTGCCGCAGCCTTTTTTTCCTTACCTCAGCTGCGCCCGTGCCTCTTCCAAAACCGCAGCCTCTTTTTCCTTTGGCTCCGTTGTGCACTCACCGCTGCCGGTGCCGAAACTTCTTTTTACTTACCTCCGCTGCGCCCGCAGCACTTACGACTCCGCAGCTTCCGCATCGCCGCACCACTCTCCGTTCAGTATATCACACTCACGATCTGCGATTTTTGAAATTTTTTTGAACGAGATAAAACACGCTGCGCGAGTTTTATCTCGCTATCGCGACGCTCGCCGCACACGAATACTTCGCATTCGGCTGCGGCTCACTGTTCGCGTAAAAAAGGGTTCTTCTCCCGACCACAAAGACCGGGAGGAGAACCCTTCCTAAATAAATATCTATACCATAAACATCTATATCATGCCGCAACCGCAATATTTACCGAATGCGTTCATCTGCATATTCTGACGCCCTATCGGGAGCATGTCCCATATTTCTATCGCGTCGAATCCGCAGCCATCAAAGGCTTGCCTTGATCGCGTCTACCTTGTCGAGATGCTCCCACGGAAGATCCACGTCGGTACGTCCGAAGTGTCCGTAAGCTGCTGTCGCCTTGTAGATCGGACGGCGAAGATCAAGCATCTTGATGATTCCGGCCGGACGAAGGTCGAAATTCTTGCGGATGATCTCTACAAGCTTTTCATCGGATACTTTACCGGTTCCGAAGGTGTCAACCATGATAGAAGTCGGCTCTGCGACACCGATCGCGTAGGAGAGCTGAATCTCACATCTGTCTGCAAGTCCTGCCGCAACGATGTTCTTTGCGACGTATCTGGCCGCATAAGCTGCAGAACGGTCAACCTTTGTGCAGTCCTTACCGGAGAATGCGCCGCCGCCGTGACGAGCATATCCGCCATAGGTGTCTACAATAATCTTCCGGCCTGTCAGGCCTGCGTCACCGTGTGGTCCACCGATTACAAAACGGCCAGTAGGATTGATATAGATCTTGGTCTTGTCATCTACCATTGCCGGGTCCAGAACCTCATCGAATACATATTTCTTGATATCCGCGTGAATCTGCTCCTGGCTTACGTCATCATCATGCTGTGTAGAAAGAACGACTGCCTCAAGTCTCACCGGCTTTCCGTTCTCATCATACTCTACGGACACCTGTGTCTTGCCGTCCGGACGAAGATACTTCAGCGTTCCGTTCTTGCGAACCTCTGTAAGCTTCAGTGCCAGCTTGTGCGCCAGCGCAATCGGATACGGCATCAGTTCCGGAGTCTCATTGCAGGCATAACCGAACATCATACCCTGATCGCCGGCACCTGTGTCCAGATCATCTTCCTGTGCGCCGCCCTTTGCTTCCAGGGATTTGTCGACGCCCATCGCAATATCTGCGGACTGCTGATCCAGCGCAACCATAACTGCACAGGTATTTCCATCAAAACCGGTCTTCGCGTCATTGTATCCGATCTCATTCACTGTCTCGCGGACGATGGCAGGAATATCAAGCTTCGCCTTTGTGGTGATCTCGCCGGTTACAAGAACAAATCCGGTGCATGCAGCCGTCTCGCAGGCCACACGGCTCATCGGATCCTGTGCCATGCAGGCGTCAAGGATCGCGTCACTTACAGCATCGCAGACCTTGTCCGGATGACCTTCGGTAACAGACTCGGATGTAAATAATCTCTTCTCCATTTTGTCTCTCCTTCTGTTTCAGGACCTACGTCCTGACCAATATGTAATGACCTCCGGCAGATGCCGGTCATCGTATGAACTGCCTTGCCTCTTCGACTTTCAGCAAGCCTTTGCTTATTCCCTGTTTGCAGCTGATCGCTTCTGCACCCGGATTGCCGGGAACAAAAAAGCGGCCCAACAAGTACTGAATTGGATCCGCCGACCAATTCCCTTATTGTTCGAGTATCTCGCTCAGGTTGGCACCTTCCGTCTCCGGGGTTGCCGTGGTTTCACAGATCCTATGTATCTCCGCCACTCTGAATAAGAGAAAGCAATATGCAGTTTTCACAACTTCGTGCTATACGATAACGCTTTTAATATAGCCCGTCAAGCCGATTGCCTGAAAAATACCACGTATTTAGACACCGAAAATAAATTGTCCAACCAGTCTCCGCTCAAACGGGCATTCTGTTATTCAGTAAACGCCCATACGATACATCGTGCCACATACTGTATAAGTCCAGTCACTTCGCTGCTTCGCAGCTTCCGTGACTGGACTTATACAGTAAGGTTTTCACCCTCTGGTTTCACATCTGTCAGAAAAGATTATTTTTAACCGACTCTGAGACGGAACTTCTGAATCTCCCGCTCATCAGACACTCTTTCTATTTCCGCTCCAACATTTCTGAGCTTTGCGTCGAAATCCTCATATCCTCTCAGGATATAGACAATATCATCGACAACGGTAATGCCTTCCGCTGCCATTCCAGCGATGACAAGAGCTGCTCCGGCACGCAGATCAGGAGCGCTTACTCTTGCTCCGGTGAGACCCTCCACGCCGTCGATGATCGCTGTGTTGCCCTCCACTTTAATGGAAGCGCCCATACGTGCCAGTTCATCGGCATACTTGAAGCGATTTTCGAAAATACTCTCTGTCACAATACTGGTACCGCTTGCGAGGCAAAGAGTCACACTGATCTGTGGCTGCATATCGGTCGGAAATCCCGGATACGGAAGCGTCTTCACATGCGTCTTGCCCAGACGATGCTTTGCGGAGATGCGAACCGCATCATCAAATTCCGTTACATCACAGCCAATTTCCTGCAATTTCGCTGTTATCGCCTCCAGATGCTTCGGGATAACATTCTTGATCAGAAGATCCCCTCTGGTGGCCGCTGCAGCCATCATATATGTGCCGGCCTCAATCATATCCGGAACAATCGCGTAATTTGTGCTGTGAAGCGACTCCACACCGCGAATACGAATCACATCGGTACCGGCGCCCTTGATATTCGCACCCATGCTGTTCAGGAAGTTGGCTGTGTCAACCACGTGAGGCTCCCTCGCCGCGTTCTCAATGATGGTGTTGCCTCTGGCAAGAGCTGCTGCCATCATGATATTGATGGTGGCTCCGACAGAAACCATATCCATAAAAATATGCGCGCCGTGAAGATTCTCTGCCTTCGCAACAATTACACCGTGACGGATCTCCACGCTGGCACCCAGCGCACGGAATCCCTTCAGATGCTGATCGATCGGGCGGCTTCCGATATTGCAGCCTCCCGGAAGCGGAACCTCCGCATGCTTGTACTTCCCGAGAAGCGCTCCCAGAAGATAATACGACGCTCTAATCTTCTTGATATATTCATAATCCACACTGACAGAACCAATGGTATTCCCGCAGATTCTCACAGAGTGGCGGTCAAGGCGGTCAACGGTCGCGCCAATAACGGAAATTGCGTCAAGCAGTACATTAATATCACTTACGTCCGGCATATTCTCAATGGTAACCGGATCATCTGTCATTATTGCAGCTGTAAGTATAGCAAGCGCAGCATTTTTGGCTCCTCCAATCTCTACTTCTCCGACAAGAGGATTGCCTCCCTTGATTACATACTTATCCATTCTCCACCTCGATATTTCCGACTGTCATATCTCCCCTGACCGCCGTACTTATTCTATGTATACAATATGCAACGGTATAAAAACCGATCCTTACATTTTATCATCCAAAGCGATACAAACCTGAATATGACGACTGCTGAAATCACTGTTTATGATGATTAATGTATTCGATGACTACTGTAATTATCGTTTGACACGATTTCTTTACCTGATATTACCACAGTATCTGCCTGCACCCGGACAATAAACGGAACCACAGGCACAAGCGCATTTACGTCACCATATTAACCTACTTTTAATCTTTTGTAAAGCAACCCTGTTCCTTCAACGCGTTCTTAACCAGAACCAGCGTACCTTCAATATCTCTTCCGGACTCATCAACAATGATGTCCGCATATTTTTCATAAAGAACACTTCTCTCCTTATAGAGATCCCGCAATGTCTGTCCATCTCTGAGGACAACCCCGCGGTTGTGGAGATTTCCCAGACGGCGTGTAAGAGGGCGATAGGGAAGCTTCAGATAAAGAACCGTACCGATTTCTCTGAGATGATTCATTGCCTCCTCACTGTAAACGACACTTCCGCCTGTGGCGATTACTGACCGCTCTGCCTGAAGTCCGGCATTTACCTCACTCTCAATCCGAAGAAACCCGTCAACTCCATCCTGTTCCAGAATATCCTTTAGCAGACGCTTTTCCCTTTTCTGAATCAGAAGATCCGTATCCAGAAACTGATATCCGAGCTCCTTCGCCAGAATTACTCCCAGTGTACTTTTGCCTGCTCCAGGCATTCCAATCAGCACAATATTATTTTTCATGACAACTCCATTTCCCCGGGTGACCGAAACAAGGATGCCGGATAATCAACTTTCGAACAGCCAGATCATCTGAGCTAAATCAGAATAGAGAGATTGTACCCGTTAACCCGTCTGTTTGCAAGTTATTTCTATTTGCAAGTTATTTCTGTTTTCTGTGCATACTTTGCGTGTGACGATCCTGTCTGCGTTTTCGAAGAGCTCATACCTGTTGTCGCCGCTAATGTTCTTGCCCACTGGTGAGCAAGCTCCCCGTGGGCCGAGAACATTGCGACTGGACTTATACAGTAAGCGGGACCGGATTTCTCCGGTCCCGCTTACTGTTCTTATCTGTTGCTCTGTTGCTGATCAGACAATGCCCTGAGACATCATTGCGTCTGCAACCTTCTTGAAGCCTGCGATGTTGGCACCTGCAGCATAGTCTCCTGCCTTGCCGTATTCCTTCGCTGCTGCGTCAATGTTATGTACGATGTTGATCATAATCTGTTTGAGCTTTGCGTCAACCTCCTCGAAGGTCCAGGACAGACGCTCACTGTTCTGAGACATTTCAAGTGCAGATGTTGCAACGCCGCCGGCATTTGCAGCCTTTGCCGGTCCGAAGATAACGCCGTGCTCCTTGAGGTAATTTGTCGCATCCAGAGTGGTAGGCATGTTTGCGCCCTCGCATACAGCAGTTACTCCGTTCGCAACCAGTGTCTTTGCATCGTCAAGGTTCAGCTCGTTCTGTGTCGCGCACGGGAATGCAAAATCTGCCTTGATTGTCCACACTCCACGTCCCTCATGATACTCACTGTTCGGACGATACTTCTTGTACTCTGTCAGACGTGCTCTGTTGACTTCCTTGATCTCCTTCAGAGCCTCTACATCAATGCCGTCCGGATCATAAACCCATCCGGTAGAATCTGAACAGGTAAGAACCTTCATACCAAGCTCCTGTGCCTTCTGAATTGCGTAGATCGCAACATTACCTGCACCGGATACAACGGCTGTCTTGCCTGCGACATCAATGCCGTTAATCTTCATCAGTTCCTGTGTGAAGTAAATCAGACCATAACCGGTAGCTTCTGTTCTTGCGAGAGAACCGCCGTAGCTCAGTCCCTTACCGGTAAGTACTCCTTCATACAGTCCTGTGATTCTCTTGTACTGACCATAGAGGAATCCGATCTCACGTCCGCCGACACCGATATCACCTGCCGGTACATCGGTATCTTTTCCGATATGACGATACAGCTCTGTCATGAAGCTCTGGCAGAATGCCATAACCTCTCTGTCAGACTTGCCCTTCGGATCGAAATCGGAACCGCCCTTGCCACCGCCGATCGGAAGGCCTGTAAGGCTGTTCTTGAAGATCTGCTCAAAACCAAGGAATTTGATGATTCCGAAATATACAGAAGGATGGAAACGAAGACCTCCCTTGTACGGTCCAATCGCACTGTTGAACTGTACACGATATCCTGTGTTGACCTGAACCTGTCCCTTGTCGTCAACCCACGGCACACGGAAACGAATCTGACGCTCCGGCTCTGTCAGTCTCTCAAGAAGAGCAACTTTTCTGTACTCTTCCTCATGTTTGTCGATGACAGGACGTACCGTCTCCAGGAATTCTTTTACTGCCTGATGGAACTCTGGCTCTGCCGGGTTCTTGGCAACAACTTTTGCATAGACGTCGTCTACATAAGACATGGTTGTGTTCCTCCTTAAAATTTATACACTTTCATAAAAAATAACAACAAACGGTCCATTGGACCCTTGTCTGTGCTCTGTGTTGGATTATAGCATGTAGTTATATATCATGCAAGAATAAAATCATAGTTATTCAATTTACGTTATATATTGTCCGTAATATACTTATTATTCAGTATATAATGCAAGTTTTATTTTACAAAATTCACTTTCCCTGACTTAAGTTGAAGGAAATACACAATCTGTCCGAATGCCATGGATTATCATCCATATCACTAATATCACTATCCGAACATATGCTATTAATCGCCGCCACCCGTGAAACGGGTGGTTCGGTCCGGGCTATAAGCCCGTGTTGCTAGGCCAGCGTCTCAAGGCGCTGGCTTTCACTTTATGGCTACGGGAAGTTTCTTTGATCACTTCCCGCAGCTCCGTTCAAGCCACATTGCTTTTTACTCGTCGCTGCCCCTCAAGGGGCATCCGTATTACTTACCCTGACCCTTAAAAGGGTCTTCGTATTCCTTTACGCTGAGCTTGTCCTGTATGATATCCGCCCGCTCCTGGTCTTGGATATATTTTCTGATGGTAGCTTCATTTAACCCTACTGTACTGACATAATATCCTTCTGACCAAAAATGTCTGTTTCCAAACCTGTATTTTAAATTTGCGTGCCTGTCAAACATCATAAGGGCACTTTTCCCCTTCAAATATCCCATAAATGATGCCACACTGATCTTAGGCGGTATGCTAACCAGCATATGTACATGATCTGGCATCAGATGACCTTCGATAATTGTGACACCTTTATATGCACATAACTGATGAATTATCTCTGCAAGGTCTTGCTTGTATTGATTGTAAATGATTTTTCGCCTATACTTTGGTGTGAACACGATATGGTACTTGCACAGCCATTTGGTATGCGCAAGGCTATTCGCCTGGTTCGCCATGAGATCACCTCTTTCTTTTAAATAGTGGCTTGGACACCTCTATTATAGAAAGAGTTGATCTCAATTGTATAACTATTTGACTCTCACCCGCATAGCGGGTGGTTTTTTATTTCGCTCGGCTCATATTTCCGTTGGGAAATACTCGCTCGAGCTCAACAGGCTAAAGCCCATAAATAAAAATTCGTCCGGCCCCCTGGCGCACCTGGCGTCTGGTCCGGACGAATCAGAATTCTGTGACTTATGCCCCGGTTCAGTGACTAACCCGGGATTCTATGCTTTATGCCCCGGTTCAGTGATTAACCCGGGATTCTATGACATGTCCCGTGGTTCAGTGATTGATCCAGGATTCCCAGTCACCGATTATGGCATCATCATCAAAATAATTGATCCGCATCGCGTCGCGAACCTCTTCGAGTGTCCGGTTTGTCTCTTCCGCGGCATGCTCCGTTCCTTTCCGGAGTATATTGTACACCTCGGGAATATCGGCTGCCCATTTGGCTCTTTCCGCGCGGATCGGTGTGAGCATTTCTTCCAGTACCTTGATCAGGAACTTCTTGCATTTCACGTCACCGAGGCCGCCTCTTCTGTAATGATCTTTCATCTCTTCCAGATTTGCGTACTCCGGAAGGTATTCGGCAAACTGCTCATCTGTGCAGAATGCGTCCAGATAGGTAAACACAGCGTTGCCCTCTACATGTCCGGGATCGGCGATGTTCAGGTGCTGCGGGTCGGTATACATCCCCATGACCTTTGTCTTGACCGTCTTCGGATCATCAGACAGATAGATGCAGTTACCGAGCGATTTCGACATTTTGGCGGTGCCGTCGGTACCGGGAAGCCGTCTCTGGGTTTCATTTTCCGGCAGAAGAATGTCAGGCTCCACCAGAACATCCCGGCTATATGTCGTATTGAACTTGCGGACAATCTCGCGTGTCTGCTCCAGCATCGGCTCCTGGTCTTCTCCGGCAGGAACAGTGGTTGCCTTGAAGGCAGTGATGTCCGCAGCCTGAGATACAGGATAGGTGAAGAAGCCGGCGGGAAGTCCCGCCTCATTGTTGTTTACGCCTTCGGAACTGGAGAAGCCTCTCAGGGTCATTTCGTTCTTTACCGTGGGATTGCGGCTCAGTCTCTGGGTGGTTACAAGATTCATGTAGTAGAAAGTCAGCGCATGGAGAGCCGGGATACCGGACTGAATGCAGATGGTGGATTTTTCGGGATCAATGCCGACGGACAGATAGTCCAGAGCAACCTCAATGATGTTGTCGCGGATCTTCTGTGGGTTGTTCCAGTTGTCGGTGAGTGCCTGATCATCGGCAATCAGAATATTAATTTCATCAAACTTCCCGGAGTTCTGCAGTTGTACCCTTCTCTTCAGTGACCCCACGTAATGACCGAGATGAAGACGGCCTGTCGGGCGATCTCCGGTCAGAATTACTTTCCTTTTACAGTCTTTTGCTTCCATACTTCCTCCCATATATTTATCAGAAAAAATTTAAATTGCAAAATAAAGTGCAGTCTGAAACGCGATCCGTAATGCAGGCTGAAATACAGTCGGAATTGCAGGCTGGATTGCACTGCGCAGACCCGGGCAACCTTCTTGCCCGACTTATACAACTATAGCATAAAAAATGGAAATTTGAAATGAATTGTTCGTTCCGGAGGGGATCAGGCGAAATCCGGACAGCGTTCAAGTTCTGGTCAACAGACATAGGAGAATTCACCGGGGATTTGCGTGTGGGCGATTTTGTTTTTGCGATTCTGTTTTATTTTTTTAAAGTTGATGAATTCCGGTCTGTTCTGTGGTAGTATTGAAAAGAATTTGTCCGGTTTTTGTCTGGATGAAGCAGATGATACAGAGAGATGTGTACGGAGAGGTGCTTACCGCGAGCTGCATACAAACCGTTGGATGAGGAGAGATGCTTACCGCGAGTTGCACATAAACCGTTGCGTACGGAAAGTGATTGAGGGGGAATTGTTATCGTGGAGAGCAGGTTATATATCGAAAAGGAATTCTCGGAACAGGGAGTCGATTGCTATAAGCTGAAGGGAAAGGATTACCTGAATCATTATTACATTGTCTCAGAGTCGGAGACCAGGAAGCTGATGAATACGCCGGAGATTGTCGGCTATGAGGTATACAGGTGCATGCTCCCTGCCACATCGCAGATGATGTATTATTTCAAAGAAAACGGGAAGGTTTCCTGCGCGAATATACTATCGATTCTGCGGGGAGCCTTGAATTACCCGCTTGAAGAGGCATGCTATCGGGAACATGTGAGGATTCATGACATCAGCTTTTTGTCGAGTGAGCGTGTCTTCAATGAAGAAGAGCTTGCCGGCCTGAAGATCAAGTATTCCAAGCTGACCATGGTGCCGGACAGCACACTGCTGATCGGAGATATCATAGCTTCAGGGGAGACGCTGATTCAGTGCCTGGAATATGTGACGGATTTTTACAGGGCGAGCGGCGCGGCGCTTCGAAATATCATCATCTTTACGATTGGTGGAACGAAGGCTGTCGAAATTCTGGAAAGGCTCACGGAGAAATTCCGGGAGTTCTGGCCTGCGTTCGAGGGGTTCTACTGCGTCTTCTACGAGGGAATCTTCAGCACCTATCAGGACAGAGGCGTATCCGGAGTCAATATCCCTGATGTTGATTTCTACTGGAAGGACGGCATTATTTCGCCGGAATTCCGCAGGGTGACGCTTTCCATGCGGGACCCTCTTTTTGAAAAATGTATCATCTACGACGGAGGAGCCCGCCGTTACGAGATTCATGAGCACGTGGACGAGGTGCTCGGCTTCTGGAGAGATATTCGGGATCGGGCAGATCGGATTCAGATGAAGGATCTTCTTGAGGAGAAGCTGGGACACGGGACACCGATCACTTATGAGGACTGGGTTCTGGACTGTCACTACGGGCACCTGAATCCGAGCGTGACACATTGGCTCTACCAGCAGGAACTGGGGTATATAGAGAGCCTGAAGAGGACAGATCTCAGAGAAATCGCAGATGAGAGAATCCGCGATTTTACAGATTCCTTAAGAAAATACATTCTGTAGGCGTTGCGGGAAATCATTTAAAGGTATTGCACCGGCGCACCGGGAGGTCTGCTGTACATCCGGGAAATGCACTTCGCAATGCAGATGAAGGGCATATCGGTCTGCATCTGTCGTTGATCAATGCTATTTATATTATTTATGAGTTATGAGTTTATGAGATTTATGCTATTTGTGCGTTCATGAGGGAGAGAGAATGAGAGGGAAGAATCAGAAGCAGCGGGAAACTACGGTGGATATCGACTATGCCGAGCAGTCGGTGCCGGTTGATCGGAGACAGAGCTTTATTACAATGTTCATGATTATGCTCGGTTTTACTTTTTTCTCGGCGAGCATGTGGGTCGGGCAGGAGATGGCAAAGGAACTGGATTTTTACGGCTTTCTCGGTTCGCTGTTTCTCGGAGGTGCTATCCTTGCCGTGTATACGGGCCTTCTGGGATATGTCGGTGCAAAGACCGGAATGAGTCTGGATCTGATGAGCCGCCGTGCCTTCGGACTGAAGGGAAGTTATCTTCCATCCGCGATGATCAGCTTCACCCAGATCGGCTGGTTCGGTGTCGGTGTCGCGATGTTTGCGATCCCGGTGGCAAATGAGCTGCTCGGCGGGAGCGGACTTGCGGAGTGGATTCTAGTGCTCGTGGCCGGGGCGTGCATGACTTCTTCGGCGTATTTTGGAATAAAGTCTCTGACAATCGTCAGCTATATCGCGGTTCCGCTTGTGGCAATTCTCGGAACAGTGGCTATGATTCTCGCGGTTCAGAGAGGCGACGGGACTCTGATCAGCCAGTTCGCAAAGTCAAGCGGTACGCTCACCGTGATCGGAGGAGCGGGGATGGTGATCGGATCCTTTGTATCCGGTGGAACAGCTACGCCGAACTTCTCAAGGTTCGCCAGAAATGCCCGGCAGGGTGTCGTTACTACGGTTGTCGCCTTCTTCATCGGGAACTCACTGATGTTCTTCTTCGGCGCGGTTTCTTCCATTTATGTGGGAGGAAATGATATCTTCGAAGTAATGATCAACCTGAATCTGTTTTATCTTGCTGTTCTTGTCCTTGGACTGAATATCTGGACAACGAATGACAATGCGCTTTACTCCGCCGGCCTTGGCCTCGCGAACATCTTCGGCCAGAAGAAAAAACCGATGGTTTTGATCTCCGGCGTCATCGGAACGGTGACCGCCGTATGGCTCTACTGGAATTTTACGCACTGGCTCAATATCCTGAACTGCACCCTTCCGCCGATCGGAGTGATCCTGATTCTGGACTATTTCCTGCACAGAAAAAACTACACCGATGATTTCCGGGATTTCCAGACCGTTAACTGGTTCTCCGTCATCGGTGTTGTCGCGGGAGCGCTGGGAGCAAATATCATCACCGCGGGTATTCCGTCGATCACCGGAATGGCGGTGGCGGCGATTATCTATCTGATCGGATACTTTACCTCGGGTAAGAACAGGGCATAGGCATTATTGCTGAAGCATTTCCAGATATTTTTCTGCTGATTCCGGCCGCTGCGTATTTCTTATGATCCCGGCGTATACAGGTGCGGAAAAGCCTGCCTTCCGGTACAGAGAAGTGCCTTCCAGTGAGACGCACGCAGACATATAATCCTGGCGCTGAAAAATATCACGGGTGTGCTGATCCATGATGACGACATCCAGCTTTTTATCTGTGATCATGGCCAGGAGCTTCATCTGGGATGCGTAGGAGTATTCATAAGATACTCCGCCATCCGTTCCGGAAGCTGTGTAAGACGCTCCGCCATCCGTGCCGGAAGCTGTGTAAGACACTTCGCTATCCGTGACGGAACCTGTGCCTCCGTCCTGCGTGCTGTCCTCCGGATCGGCAGCGATCAGAAGATTACGTTCATACTTTACCGTTCCGCCGGAAAAATCCTCCGGTTCCATCTGCAGGAACTGATCGGTGAGCGAGTCGAGGATGCTGTCGGCTGCCTGAACATTCACAAGCGCGACGGAGAGCACGATTTTCTTCCTGGTAAGGGCTGACGAAAGTGAATAGATCAGAATTCCTCCCGCGATGATCAGGAGGATAAAAAACCATTTGTAATAATCCCAGAGGTAAGTGATTCTCTGTCTGCGATCCATACCGCGCAATGTTTCTCTGAGTTTCATTTTTCCTCCCGGTGAAAAATATTATCCTGATGTGTATGGTCGGCGTCCCCGGATCTGTTTCCGGGGGCGTTTTCTGTATCTTCGCTGTCTGGGGCCCCTTCCGGATTTTCGAGCTTTCGGAATACCGGTTTCAGAAGATAAGAACAAAGAAAGGCGGCAAAGCCCTCGCCGAGAAAGATGACCGGTGTAAAATAACGGATGGCGATAAAGTAAATCGCAAAATGAATGGCAGCCATTACGATCGTGCAGACGGGATAGCGGATTCCGATCATAAACGCGTTCTTCAGGGTGCCCTTCCAGGAATTGTCATAGCGCGAAAGGAGCGGAAACGCGTACAGAACGATAATCGCGAACACAATCAGAAATACAATATACAGACCGAAGCCGATCATGAAGAGAGGAGAGCTTATCGCGCGCTGGCGATAGAAACGGCCGGAGAAGAAGAACGCGATCGCAATCGGAATGATCAGACAGGACAATTTGGTTCCCTCACGAAAATTCTGGCGGAATGAGTGAAAGAAATCCTGCAGCAGAGAGATTCCGGAGTCGTTAGCAAGCTTAAGCGTGCAGTAGTAGAGCGCGCTGGTAGAGGCTCCAAGCGTGAAGAGCGGCAGACTGCACAGAATCCATAACAGGTTCAGAAGTATGCAGTCAAGCAGCTTGCCGAGAAAATTCATGACCGGGTTATATGGATTGATGAAATGATTCATTTGTGATCCTCCTGTCTTCCCTCTGTTGATTCTCTGAGTATCAGATTGGTCTCGCAGGCACAGGTGCGGTAATTCAGTGCCGGGTTCTGGATCCGGGACAGAATCAGGTCAGTGGCGGAAAATCCCATGATCTGACTGTGTATATGCACGGTCGAAAGCTTCGGCGTCACCAGAAGGGACTCTGCGGAGTCGTCGAAGCCAAGGATCATGACATCCTCCGGGACGCTGAGATCCAGATGATTCAGCGCGTGCATCAGATCAATTGCCACAAAGTCATTGGCGCAGATAAAAACGCGCGGTATTTTCCGGAATTCCTTCAGCTTGCTGTAGAAGTAACCTTCCGCAGGACTCATTCCCGCGGAAGCGGAGGCGGGATCCGGCTTCTCTGTGATGCACCATTCTTCATGGATCGGAAGGGAACACAGGTACATGCTGTTGCGGTATGCCATGAATCGTTCGAAAAAAGAACGGCAATGCATGGCTTCTCCCGCAAATCCTATGTCACGGATTCCGCGCGACTTCATCAGGTGAATGAACTGACAGATGCCTTCATCATTATTCATAGTAAGAATGTCGGCGGGAAGGGGATCTGCGCCGGGGTCGGCAGGGGCGTCTACGAAAAGAACCGGGACACCGGACTGGCAGATAAATCTCGCGTAGGATGGGTCAAAGACTTCAATACATATAATTGCCGCGCAGTTTTCAAGGCGCAGAGAGGCGGGCAGCCTCTGGGCTGCAATATCTTCTGCTCTGGCGAAATGCATAGTCATGGAGTATCCGCGCTTGGATATTTCCATCTGAAATTTATCGAGCATCATCGCGGAGAAGTGAGAGCCGTTTAAAAACCAGGTGGTGATCAGCGCAATTTCATTTTTCGCGGGAGCGGGTGGAGTAAGACTGTTCTGTACCGTGTCGAGATCAAGGTAGGAAAACTGCTTATATCCCATTTCAATTGCCCGTGCGAGAATCTTCTGACGGGTGCTGTCCGCGAGGACTCCGGTGTTATTGATTGCTTTTGAAACGGTATTCCTTGATAATCCAAGTGAATCCGCAATGTCCTGAATCGTGACTCTGTTATCCATATATTATCAACCTCTTTTACTCGTCTATTGAGCCTCCGGTCAATGGGAGGGGTAATTCATCTGCAGCGCTGTTCCCGATTTCTGGCTTTCTATCGTTATCTTCTCTGTTAGTTAAGCTCTCTGTTCATTATGTTCTTTGTTGATTACGTTTTCTGTTCATTATGTTCTTAGTTGATTATGTTCTCTGTTAGTTAAGCTCTCTTTTAGCTGTGTTCTCTGTCAGCTGCGTTCAATGTTTCTGTTATAGTACGTGCACTGTTGCCGTCTTTCTACAATATAATATAATGCCCTTATTATAATTTGTCAAATGTAAAAATTTATATGTTACATAATGCCCTGTTAAAATTGTCGGAGAAAAGATTTGAACCACTTGACTTTCTACATTGAAAAACGGAAGGACTTCTCCGGCGGGTAGCCTGACATATCGGGCAATTCTGAGAATATAGCCTGATTTTTGTGATCTGTATCCTGATTTTGTGCGTCCTTCCGGGCCCTGAGACATTCGTTCGGAAAAGTTCACAGTTTTGGTTGCCCATTCTTGTATAAGTTTTACAAAAACCTCATTTTAGGGCGTAAAAGTAGTGCAAATGCACATTTTACAATTGACAAATGACCACCAGGGAATTATATTGAACAACGAAGACAGAGCGATAAAACAATATAGAGTGACCGGGCAACAGAACAACCAGTCGACAGAACAACCAGTCGACAGAGCAACCGGTCGACAGAGCAACCAGTCGACAGAGCAACCGGACAGCAGAGTGACCGGACAACAAAGTAACCGTCAACAGAGCAACCGGACAACAATATGGCGAGACAGCTGGGTGACAGATCAGTAAAGCATCTGACATGCAATGATTTATGAGGAGGTATGGAAGCATGGAGGAAAAAGCAAGAAAAAAAGGAAGAGGGCTCCTGTATTTCAGGCAGCACTGGCAGCTTTATGTAATTTTTCTCGGACCGGCGTTTCTGCTTACACTGATTTTCAAGTATGCGCCCATGGGAGGCATACTGATCGCGTTTCAGAATTTCAACCCGATCAAGGGAATCTTTGGAAGCCAGTGGGTGGGCATGAAGTATTTCAAGAGATTCCTGGAGTCTCCGGACTTCATCCGCTATCTGGTAAATACACTGAAGCTGAGTGTATACGGATTGCTCTGGGGATTCCCTATTCCGATCATCCTGGCGTTATTCCTGAATCAGATCAAACGCACGGGTATCCGGAAGAAGATTCAGACGGTTCTGTATATGCCGAACTTCGTGTCGGTCATCGTACTTTGTGGTATGGTTCGTATCCTTCTTTCTGTAACGGGACCGGTAAACGGCCTGCTCCACACCAGCATCAATTTCATGACAATACCCGAGGCGTTCCGTCCGATCTACATCATTTCCGGAATATGGCAGGGAGCCGGATGGGCTTCCATCATGTACACCGCGGCATTGTCCAACGCAAGTCAGGAGCTGCGTGAGGCAGCGGCTCTGGATGGAGCAAATATCTGGCAGCAGATTCGCGTGGTAGACTGGCCGGCAATCAAGGATATGGTTGTGATTCAGTTCATTCTTCAGGCAGGAAATATCATGAGCATCGGATTTGAGAAGGCTTATGCGCTGCAGACGGATATGAACCTGAAATCTGCGGAGATCATCGCAACCTATGTGTACAAGAAGGGACTTCTCGACGGAGACTACAGCTTCTCTACAGCAGTAGGTCTGTTTAATACGATCATTAATGTCATACTTCTGATCGCGGTCAATAAGATCGTGGAGAAGATGAATGACGGACAGGGAATATGAGGAGGAAAAAGCAATGGCGGAAATCAACGCAGCGGTCAGAAAACATCCGTTTTCCAGATACGGGAAATCTGACAAAGCCTTTATCATTATAAGCAGACTGTTTCTTGCAATTTTTGTAATTGCGATTATCGTTCCGATGATCTACATTGTGATCGCGTCCTTTATGGATCCGGTGACCCTTCAGAATCAGGGCATCACCTTCAACTTCAAGAAGTGGACGGTGACAGCGTATCAGAGGGTGCTGACCAATAAGCAGATCTGGATCGGTTTCCTGAACGCGGTCATCTATTCCGTGGCGTTCACCGTGATCTCGGTTGCGGTCACCATGCTTGCGGCATACCCGATGTCCCGGAAGGATCTGAAGGGAAGAGGATTCTTCAACGTGATCTTTGTCATCACGATGTTCTTTGGAGGCGGACTGATTCCTACCTACCTGGTAATCAGCGACCTCGGACTTCTGGACACGATCTGGGCGGTCATTCTTCCGGGTGCGTTTTCCGTATGGAACATGATCATTGCCAGAACCTATTATCAGGGCATTCCGAAGGAGCTGAGAGAAGCCTCTGCTGTGGACGGTGCCAATGAGGTGCAGTATTTCTTCCGGATTCTTCTTCCGGTCTGCAAGCCGCTGATTGCCGTCCTGGTTCTCTGGCAGTTTGTCGCCATGTGGAACAGCTATTTTGACGCAATGATTTATATCAATACGGCATCCAAGCAGCCGCTGCAGCTTGTGCTTCGCGCGATCCTGATTCAGAATCAGCCGCAGTCGGGAATGATCGCGGATATTCAGAGCACCGCGGCAAGAGCACAGCTTGGAGAACTGTTAAAATATGCAACCATTATTATTTCGTCGCTGCCGCTGATCGTCATGTATCCGTTCTTCCAGAAATATTTTGATGCGGGTATCATGGTCGGTTCGGTAAAGGGCTGATATTGAGATAGGGTTACAGCAGAATCTGCGGAAAGGCTGAGAAATGTTTAAAAAGTGGATGAAAAAAATATGTGCCGCATCGCTTGCTGCGGCCATCGCGGCGACATCGCTGACCGGCTGCGGTGAATTGTTTTTTGGATATAAAGAGGCAAGAAATAAGGCGGAAGAGCCGGCTTCCTATACCTTCCCGCTCAAGGAGAAGGAAACGATCAGCGGCATGACCAGCTATCCGAGTGCCACAGAATCGGATCCGAATAAGAGAGCGATCTTCGAGAGACTGGAGAAACAGACAAACGTACATGTAAACTGGAAGGCAATCTCATCCGATCAGTGGTCAGATAAGATCTCGCTTCAGATGAGCAATTATTCTACACTTCCGGATTTCATTTTTACCGCGGGATTTTCAGACAGTGATCTTCTTCGTTATGGAACGCAGGGCGTCATCATCCCGCTGGAGGACTATATCGACAAGTATATGCCGAACCTGAAGAAGGTCTTCGACGAATATCCGGAATACCGTTCGATGTGTACCGATGAGAATGGTCATATCTGGGCACTTCCCTGGATCGAGCAGCTCGGCGAGGGCAAGGAAGCCATTCAGACCATCGGTGATATGAGCTATATCAATAAGAAATGGCTGGACTACCTTGGACTGAAGATGCCGACGACGGTGGATGAATTCGAGGAGGTTCTGAAAGCGTTTCATGATCACTCCAAGGATCTTCAGGAACATTTCAATATTAAGGGAAGTATCATTCCCATGTCATTCATCATCAATGACGGGGATCAGGATCCGGCGATTCTGATTAACGGATTCGGAGAGGGATACGGCGATGGAGACAGAGGACGCCATATTGCAGTCACGGACGACAAGAAGGTGATCTGCTCCGCGACGCAGTCCGGTTACCGCAAGGGAATCGAATGGCTGCATAAGCTTTATAAGGAGGGCCTGATCGATCCGGAGTGCTTCACGCAGGAATGGTCCACTTATGTGTCCAAGGGAAAATCCGGAAGATACGGGGTATGCTTCTCCTGGGATATCGCCAACATTGATAATCTGCAGGACTGGGAGCCACTGCCGGCTCTGACCGCGGACACCAGAAACATCACGCCGCAGAACGGCTCGTACACAAGTGGATTTGACCGCGGAAGATGTGTGGTTACCGCTCTGGCGAAGAAGCCTGCTCTTGTCTGCAGCTGGCTGGATCAGATGTATGCGCCGATGCAGTCTCCGCAGAACAACTGGGGAACCTACGGCAAGAAGGGTGAGTTCCACATTTTTGAGATGTCGAAGAATGCAGACGGACAGCCGATGCTGAAGCACATGGATCTCGGCGATCATTCTCCGGTAGAGGTCAGAGAGGCAGAATGTGTCGGCGGACCGCTTGCGGTGCTGAATGATTACTATGGCAAGTATGTAACCTGCCCTGCGGACGCGCAGTACCGTCTGGACTGGATCAAGAACATCTATACACCGGATATGCACGGAAAGTACGTATACCCGAACTTGTTCATGAATCAGGAGGATACCGAGCAGCTTTCGAATCTTACAGCGGATATCACCACTGAGATCAACGCCAGAAAATCCGACTGGATCATGAACGGTGTGACTGACAGCGAGTGGAATTCGTATCTGAAGAAGCTGGATGCCTACGGTTTAAAGCAGTATCTGGGAATTTTCCAGAAATATCTGGATCGCTATGATCTGGATCAGTAAGCAGGACAGATAATGGCAGAAAACCATATCGTTATCATGGTGATGAACATCAGAAAACCATATTCTTATCATGAAAATGAAATCCGGGAATCACCGGAGAAACGAAACAGAGTATGAAAGGAAGCAGATTGATGTACAGATCAGACGAACTTCTTAAGGCAAGAATTACCGAACAGTTATATGAAAAGAAGATCCGTCCGGAGGAGAGACCGGCGTTTCATCTCACTCCAAGAGTCGGGTGGATGAATGACCCGAACGGATTTTCATGGTATCAGGGTGAATACCACATGTTTTATCAGTACAATCCTTATGATACACAGTGGGGCCCGATGCACTGGGGACATGCGGTGACAAAGGATCTGATCCGCTGGGAGAACAGACCCTGTGCGCTTGCGCCGGACACATTTCCGGACCGGGAAGCGGGATGCTTTTCAGGAGGCGCTGCAGAACTTCCGGACGGTAGGCATCTTCTGATGTATACCGGATGCCGCCGGGAGAAGCACCTCGATGGAACCATCTGTGATGTGCAGACACAGAATCTTGCCATCGGTGACGGCGTGGATTATCAGAAATATCCCGGCAATCCGGTTCTTTCCGAGCTGGATTTGCCGGAAGGCGCAAGCCGTATTGATTTTCGTGATCCGAAAATCTGGCGGGAGTCCGACGGGTCCTGGAGGTGTGTAGTCGCGAACCGGGCGGAGGATGAGACAGGGCAGCTTCTGCTCTTCACAAGCCCGGATGCGTTTCACTGGTCCTATCTGTCAAAGCTGGCAGTAAATCACGGACGGTTCGGAAGAATGTGGGAATGCCCGGATTATTTTGTGCTTGATGGCAAAAGCGTGATTCTGATGAGCCCGCAGGATATGGAGCCGGACAGCCTTGGATTCCATGCAGGCAACAATGTGCTCTGCATGATCGGCCATCTCGATGAGGAAGATGAGAACGAGTGTTTCCGGGAGGAATTTGTTCATCCGGTTGATGACGGAATCGATTTTTACGCGACCCAGACGGTGCTCTCACCGGACGGGAGGAGGATTCTCACCGGCTGGATGCAGAGCTGGGATACTGTGCCTTATCGCGTGGACAACGCGAAGTGGTTTGGCCAGGTATCTCTCCCAAGAGAACTGACGATCTGTGACGGACGTCTGATTCAGAAACCTGTCCGTGAGCTGGAACAGTACAGGACGGACAAGGTCGAGAGGCGAAATGTCGCGGTTGACGACAGCCGGGTGTTCACAGATCCAGCGCTTTCGGGAAGAATAGCGGACCTGATTTTTGAGATCCGTCCGGAGGAGGATTGCCGGGAGGTAGAAATTCGTTTCGCGGAGGACGGCAGTCATTATTGCTCTGTTACTTATCGTCCGCAGGATCAGACCCTCACAATAGACCGGTCTCATTCCGGGGTTATCCGTGATGTACTTCATGCGAGAACGGCGAAGGTATCCGCGGCAGACGGAAGTCTGAAGCTGAGGATGATTCTGGACCGGTTCAGCGCGGAAATCTTCGTGAATGATGGAGAAACGGTGATGAGCATGACGCATTACTCGGATCCGGAGGCAGAGGGGATTTCGGTTCGTGCGCGCGGAGAAGCGGCTGTGGATATCACAAGGTATCTTCTGAATATGTAATGGCCTTCCTGACCGCTGCAGAAATGGAAGCCGTCGATATTTAAGGAGCTTCTTGACAGCTGCGGAAATGGAACCTATTCTGAATTTGTTGACACTTTACGATTCAGGAGGTTGAGCATGGATATTGCAGTGAGATATTATTCAAGATCGGGCAACACAAGGGCTGCGGCGGAGGCAATCGCAAAGGCCGCAGGGACGGAGGCGGTTTCGGCAGACGCACCGGATGCGGCACTTCCAGGAACAGTGGATATCCTGTTTGTCGGCGGCGCACTCTATGCCTACGGCATTGACAGAAAGCTGACGGAATATCTGCGCAGCCTGAAGAAGGAAGAGGTCAGGAAAGCGGTTATCTTCTCCACTTCCTGGGTATCAAAGCATGCAATCGAACTCATTCGGAAGGAACTGGAGGCAAAGGGAATTCCCGTAGAGGATCGGACATTTTATTTCCGCGGCAAGCCCGGAGAAAAGCAGCTGAGAGAGGCGGAGACTTTCGCAAAGCAGTTTCTTGTCTGAGGCAGCGATGAACAGACGGCGCATGATGACTTCATGCGCCGTCCGTAATTTACGCGAACAGTGAGCCGCAGCCGAATGCGAAGTATTCGTGTGCGGCGAGCGTCGCGATAGCGAGATAAAACTCGCGCAGCGTGTATTATCTCGTTTTCCGGGCAATGGAACAGGCATAATTGACAGCCCGGCGCGCTGCATGATTGATTGTCCGGAACAGTGGAGGAATTCTATGGAAAAAGAGGGATGCAACAGAGAAAACTGTGAATTTCGGGAACGGAACAAATTCTGTATTTCCGAGGTGCGGCTGTTTCGGGGACTGCCTCCGGAAATTCAGAAAAGGCTGGTTAATCATTCGGTCCATCATACCTATCCTGCAGACGTGCGTATCGTGTCCGAGAACGACAGTATTGATTCCATCATCATCATACGCAGGGGAAAGGTGAAAATATCGAGGACGGATGTCATGGGAGAGGAACATATTCTGGATGTTCTCCATGACGGCCAGAGCGTGTGGCACGGCATCTTTTTGAAGGAGCACCGGTATAATTATGATGTGGTAGCTCTGGAAGAGGTGAAGACCTGTGAGATTCCCCGATCGGTCATTATGCGGATGATCACCGAAAATCCTCAGATATCGTTCAATATGATTGAGGTTCTTGCCAGTGATATCACTGACGCGGAGGATAAGATCTTCGTCCTTTCCATTCGTGAGCCTCGTCAGAGGGTAGCTGCTTTTCTGCTGCGAAGGGAGCGAAAATGCCTTGGAGATGTGATCAATTTGAAGCTGGATGACATTGCGTCCTCGGTCAATCTGCGGCCGGAAACGGTCAGCCGGAACATTTCGTTTCTGGAGAAGGAAGGAATGGTGAAAAGGCTGGGCCGCGGGTGTCTGAAGGTGATAGATCATAAGAAACTGCGGGAATATACCGAAAAAACAGGTTGAAAATCAGGCCCAAAAATGTGTTAAAAAAATAACTTAAATTTGATTATAATCAAGGAGTTGTCTGCCATATTCTGTTACGATCAGCTTGTCACAGGGAGCTGACAGATGGCAGATCACAGAACCGTCTGACACGGAAAGCTGAGGAACGGAGGAATACGGAGCCGTTCGTGACAGCCTCTGTGACAGGCGGTTTTTCTTTTGCGTTTTCAAAGGAGGCAGAACATGATCAGGGGAAGAATTCATTCGATAGAGACATTTGGCTCGGTAGACGGGCCCGGCGTCCGTTTCGTAATTTTTCTGCAGGGATGTGCGATGCGGTGTAAATTCTGTCACAACGCGGATACCTGGAAGCTTCAGTCCGATGATCTGAGAAGCGCGGATGAGCTGATTGATCAGGCGTTAAGATATCGTCCTTACTGGGGTGATGAAGGCGGCATCACGGTGTCCGGCGGAGAACCTCTTCTCCAGATTGACTTCGTCACGGAGCTGTTCCGGAAGGCAAAGGAAAAAGGAATTCACACGGTCATTGACACAGCGGGACAGCCATTCACGAGCGAGGGAGAATGGTTCGAAAAATTCAGAAATCTGATGCAATATACAGATCTGCTTCTTGTGGATATCAAGGAGATGGATCCGGAAAAACACCGGAAGCTGACAGGCGTCAGGAATGAGAACATTCTGTCCATGATCCGCTATCTGAATGAAATCGGGAAGCCCGTGTGGATCCGCCAGGTACTTGTCCCCGGCTGGACCGACGCGACGGAGGATCTGAAAAAGGAGCGGGAGTTCCTGAACGGACTGAGTAATGTTCAGAAGGTAGAGGTACTGCCGTATCACACGATGGGCGCCTACAAGTGGAAACTGCTCGGTATTCCGTATGCGTTGGAGGGGGTTAAGAGTCCCACGGCGCAGCAGGTGAGAGCAGCGGAAAACATTCTCGGCGCCGGTGAACATCCGCAGACTTCCGGTGAAAAGAGCGCGTAAGGCGCAGGAAGGATTTTCAGCAGCACAGTTAACAGTTGTAAAGACTGATGATAGCAGACAACAAGAAAGAAAGGAGACAGAGCTATGAGAAACGAGTGGAGAGACTTTAAGGGTAGTAAATGGACGGACGATATCGATGTCCGTGATTTCATCCAGAAGAATTACACTCCTTATGACGGCGACGAGAGCTTCCTCGAAGGACCGACAGAGGCAACCGATATTCTGTGGGGTAAGGTACAGGAGCTGCAGAAACAGGAGCGCGCAAAGGGAGGCGTGCTTGACTGTGAAACAGAGGTCGTTTCCGGACTGACCGCTTACGGCGCAGGATACATCGATGAATCCACAAAGGATCTTGAGAAAATCGTCGGACTTCAGACAGACAAACCGCTGAAGAGAGCGTTTATGCCTTACGGCGGAATCAAGATGGCTGAAGAGGCTGCCGAGACGTACGGATATCATATCAATGACAAGTTCCATAAGATCTTTACAGAATATCACAAGACCCATAACCAGGCCGTTTTTGACGCTTATACTCCTGAGATGCGGAAGGCAAGACATTCCCATATTGTAACGGGTCTTCCGGACACATACGGCAGAGGCCGAATCGTCGGTGATTACCGGAGAGTTGCTCTCTACGGAATCGATCATCTGATCGCGAAGAAACAGGAAGATTTCGCGAACTGCGGAGACGGAACGATGACCGATGATGTCATCCGTCTGAGAGAGGAAATCAGTGAGCAGATCCGTGCGCTCAAGGGCATGAAAAAGATGGCGGAGGCATATGGATACGATATTTCCGCACCGGCAAAGAATGCGAAGGAGGCGGTTCAGTGGCTGTATTTCGGTTACCTTGCCGCAATCAAGACGCAGAACGGAGCGGCAATGTCTGTCGGAAGAATCTCAACCTTCCTGGACATCTACATTGAGCGTGATCTGAAAGAGGGAACTCTCACGGAGAAAGAGGCGCAGGAGCTGATCGATCATCTGACCATGAAGTTCCGCATGGTAAAATTTGCGCGTATTCCAAGCTACAATGAGCTGTTTTCCGGGGATCCCGTCTGGGCAACACTTGAGGTCGCGGGAATCGGCATGGACGGCCGTTCCATGGTCACAAAAAATGACTATCGTTTCCTTCACACCCTGGAGAACATGGGACCGTCTCCGGAGCCGAATCTGACGGTGCTTTACAGCTCCGCACTTCCGGAGAGCTTCAAGAAATACGCGGCTTCCATTTCAATCCGGACTTCATCCATTCAGTACGAGAACGATGATGTGATGAAACCGGTCTGGGGAGACGACTACAGCATCTGCTGCTGCGTCAGCGCGACACAGACCGGAAAGGAAATGCAGTTCTTCGGCGCGAGAGCAAACCTCGCGAAGTGCCTCCTGTACGCAATCAATGGAGGAAAGGATGAAAAATTCCTGGACAAGCAGGGAAATCACATGCAGGTAGGGCCGGAGTACGCGCCGATCACCTCTGAATATCTCGACTACGACGAGGTTCTTCACAAATTCGATATCATGATGGACTGGCTTGCAGATCTTTATGTGAATATCCTGAATCTGATTCAGTATATGCATGATAAATATTATTATGAATCGGCAGAGATGGCATTGATCGATACTGATGTCCGCAGAACCTTTGCGACCGGAATCGCAGGATTCTCACATGTCGTCGATTCCCTGAGCGCGATCAAATACGCAAAGGTAAAAACCGTCCGCGACGAGTCCGGACTTGTGATCGATTATGAGATCGAAGGAGATTTCCCGCGCTACGGAAATGATGACAGCAGAGCCGACGATATCGCCGTATGGCTGCTCAAGACCTTTATGAAGAAGATCAGAAAGCATCACACCTACCGGAATTCTGAGCCGACTACTTCGATCCTCACCATCACATCCAATGTGGTATACGGAAAGGCAACCGGAGCACTTCCGGATGGAAGAGAAGCTTACAAGCCGTTTGCTCCCGGAGCAAATCCGGCCTATGGAGCGGAACAGAGCGGTCTTCTGGCGTCTCTGAATTCTGTGGCAAAGCTTCCGTATGAGTATGCCCTTGACGGCATTTCAAATACGCAGACTATCAATCCAGGAGCACTCGGCCATGATGATAATTCAAGAAAAGAGAATCTGGTCCGGGTACTTGACGGATACTTCGATCAGGGCGCGCATCATCTCAATGTCAATGTCTTTGGTCTGGAGAAGCTTAAGGACGCGATGGAGCATCCGGAGAAGCCGGAATACGCAAACTTCACAATCCGTGTCAGCGGTTATGCGGTAAAGTTCATCGACCTTACGAGAGAACAGCAGCTGGATGTCATCTCCAGATGCATTCACGAGAAAATGTAAAATCGGAAATAAATTTTTCAATCAAAGGAATGCATTCCAGCCATTTCGACAGAAATATATATCTTAGAATGCAGGTCATTTGACAGAAATATATATCTTAGAATGCAGGTCATTTTGACAGAAATATATATATTTCGTTAAAGAACAGAGATATAAAGAGTTATTTTCAAATACAAAGACATCCTCAGGTTCTTCCCTGACTGGTAATGTTGATCCATTACATTTTCAAAATCGTAAAAACGGGGGTTGTTGCAAGATTATGCGACAACCCCTGTTTTTTACGCGAACAGTGAGCCGCAGCCGAATGCGAAGTATTCGTGTGCGGCGAGCGTCGCGATAGCGAGATAAAACTCGCGCAGCGTGTTTTATCTCGTTGTGTGCGCTGCGGTGTGTAAAATGTGAAAAGCAAGCCAGTGCATCCATCCCGCTTTCCTCCACTGTCTCTATGTGCGCTGCGGTGTGTAAAATGTGAAAGCTGAAGATTTTAGGGCTTTATCATTTGTGGCTTATTGAAGATTCCGGGACTGAAATATTTTTGGCTGAAAAATTCACGAGTCTGTTGTATAATTGAAAAGCGCTTTGTCTGTTTGAAAAAACAAAGATTCAAACGGAATCCGGAGAAAAATGTCAACACCATAGACCGTGAAAATGGTCATCTGATTATGAAGCGTGACGGGGAGAATCGGTTATACGATTGCATATATGCGTGTTTCTATAGGGAAATCGTGGCAGAGAAGGCTGCGATCGATTATCTGCACTGGTGATTTATCATGAAGAAGAATTCATATCACTCGGGGAAGAGTAATTTTGCTCTGAGAATCAATCTGATTATGTTTATGCTCGTTGCAGTTGAGCTTATCGTGATTTTCACGGTCAGCACCAGACTGCTTTTGAGCAAGAATTCAGAGGTTATTTCCAATATCATGCTTGCTTCGGATGAGAAAGTGCTGAAGAATTCGGTCGATAACCTTATCCGGGATATTGAAAATACCAAAGAACTTCTGAAAAAAGAAGGAAAGTCAGATTCAGAGATAAAGAACGTGATCCGGGAGCGATTATATGCGAAAGTACATTTAAATGAATATGAAAACGGAAGATATATATGGGTCAATGAGATCATTGATTACAACGGCGGTGACGGATATGCGATTCGTCTGATGCATCCGAATCTTCCGGATACCGAGGGAGAAAAGCTTTCGACGAATACCACAGACGAACATGGCAATAAGCCTTACCAGGAGGAACTTGATCTGGTGAACCGATCCGGAAGTGGATTTTACCGGTATTTTTTTAAAGAACTGCACAGCGACAAGGTGACCGAGAAGATGTCTTACTGTCGATTGTACAGGGAATATAACTGGGTCATCTGTGAAGGCGAAAATCTTTCCAGTATCCGGGAATACGAAACAATTCAGCGAAGGTATCTCCTGCCCTATGTGTTTCGTACAAATTTAATCATGATGATTGTCGCGCTGATTGTCACGATGATAACGGTGGGTTTATTCAGCAGAAAATATAATTCCATACTTGTTGAAAAGAACCGGGAACTCGGGATGCTTGTATACCGCGATCATCTGACGGGTCTGTACAACCGGGGCGGTCTGATTGCACATCTGGATGATTACTGCAGTTCGTATGACAGGAATGAGATGACAGGTGTGTTTATCGATCTGGATGATTTTAAGCTGATTAATGATCTGTACGGTCATGCGGCAGGTGATGCTGCTTTGCGTGATCTGGCGGAATACCTCGTTTTTGCTTTTCCGGGATGTCTGATCGGAAGAACCGGAGGAGATGAGTTCTGCGTGATTATTCGAAATAAGTCTCCGGAGGACTGTGCGAAGATCATTCTGGATGCACTCACAGAGGATAGAAAATTCGAATTTGACGGGAAGATGATTCGCTACACAATTTCCGGCGGATATGCTGATTTTCCGTCACAGGCTTCAGATCGTGAAACGCTGATGAAGCAGATGGACAGTGCGCTCTACGCTGCGAAAACCGCAGGAAAACATACAGTCTTGCATTTCAAATCGGATATGATGAATATCAGCCGGGATTACATGGGATTTAATGTCAGAAGCATGGTTACAGGGCTCCCGGGGGCTGTTCTCATCTATCAGGTTGAAGGAGATGAGCGGATTCTATTTGCAAATGATGATCTTGTCCGGCTGTTCGAATGCAAAAATCACAGAGAATTTCTGGAATACACACACTCCAGTTTCCGTCACATTGTTCATCCGGATGATTATATAAAAGTGGAACAGTCCATACGAGATCAGATTCTGCACGAGAAAAACTTGTCGGATCCGCTGAAATCAACGTTTGATGACTATGTGGAATATCGGATCCTGACAAAGAACGGAAATGTCCGAAATGTAATCGACATAGGAAGAATGGTCCATGATGAGCATTTCGGCGACATTTTTTATGTATTCATTCAGGATAAAGAAAAATTGAAAAAACATGAATGATAAACTGCGTGATTCATCGAAGGGACGGTGCCGAATCGTCTGGCAATTGGAGGAGGGCATGCAGTGAAACGGGGCTGCTCCCGCGGGTCGGATATATATTCTCTGATCTGCGGGAGCAGCCCCGTTATTTACGCGAACAGTGAGCCGCAGCCGAATGCGAAGTATTCGTGTGCGGCGAGCGTCGCGATAGCGAGATAAAACTCGCGCAGCGTGTTTTATCTCGTTCTGTGGCGAAAAATACGCAGGACAATGCTATGCGGGAGAAAAATTTAAAGTAAAAGTGTGTGGAACAGAAGAACCTGTAATGTCCATCAGACAAAGAGCAGAATTCCGGTGGCGGTGTGTGCGCTGACATTAGACCTGAGATATACAAGGTGTACAACTTAATGCTTCAGAGAAGAAAATTTCCCAAAAATTAAACGTACATATTAGTAAAGACAACGAAGATATACCATACATATTGACAGTAAAATACATGAATGGTACATTAACAATTACAAGGTAATTTGTATATATTAACAAGGTGCTGCAAGATGTAAAGATAATTCAGGACTGCAGATGCTTGGAATGTCCACACAGACGATGCAGATGATTGAGAGTGTTATCTTCCTGGTGTTTGTACTGATCTTTGCGGACAGACAATCCATTCAGGTTATTAAATAACTCCCATACGATACATCGTGCCACATACTGTAAAAGCGCATATTAACTGATTTATTTAGGAGAAAATAAAATGGAAAAATTATATTTCATTGTTGGCAGCCAGGATCTCTACGGTGAGGAGTGCCTTCGCCAGGTCGCTGCGGATGCCGGAGAAATGACAGCGTTTCTGAACAGCCAATTATCGGACACAATCCGCATCGAGCTTCTGCCGACAGTCATCACCTCGGAAACCTGCGTGAAGGATATTCGTAAAGTAATGGATGATGATGACTGTGCCGGCGTGATCACATGGATGCATACGTTTTCACCGGCCAAGATGTGGATCAAGGGCCTTCAGGAACTGAGAAAGCCTCTGCTTCATCTGCATACACAGGCAAACGAGAGACTTCCCTACGACGCAATTGATATGGACTTTATGAATCTGAATCAGTCTGCGCATGGAGACAGAGAATTTGGATATATCCTTGCAAGACTGCACATCCCGCATGAGGTTGTTGTGGGATATTACAGACACGAGGATGTGCTGGACGGAATCCGGCGCTTCGCTCAGGTAGCGAAGGCGGTGAGATTTTCTCACAACCTGCGCGTCGCAACGTTCGGCAACAACATGCGTGATGTCGCGGTGACCGATGGCAACCGTCTCGAGGCAGAGATCCGGTATGGATGGGAGATCAAGTACTGGGGAATCGGAGAAATTGCGGACCGCTCTGTGAAAGTGACGGATGATGAGATCAACGCAAAGATGGAGGAATACAGCGAGAAGTACACCATGGCGACTGATAATCTCGATGCGGTTCGTGAGCAGGCACGATACGAGGTGGCTTTCGAGAAGTTCATCCGTGAGAACGGGTGCTCTGCGTTTACCGATACATTCCAGGACCTGTTCGGCCTTCGTCAGCTTCCAGGACTTGCTGCCCAGGATCTGATGGCGAAAGGCGTCGGATTCGGACCGGAGGGGGATTACAAGATCGCCGCTCTTTCTGCGGTTCTGATGAAGATGGCTGAGGGAAGAGAGGGAGCGACAGGATTCATTGAGGATTACACATATGATCTCCTGCCTGGAAAAGAACTGGAGCTTGCGTCGCATATGCTTGAGGTTCCGGCATCCTTCGCCGCGAATAAGCCGGAGATTCAGGTACATCCGCTTGGCATTGGAGGAAAGGATGATCCTGCCCGGCTGGTATTTGACGGCGTAACCGGAGATGGAATACAGGTGACCCTGGTGGATATGGGAGATCATTTCCGGATGATCTGCGCCGATGTTGAGCTTGTGAAACAGCCGGAGCAGATGCCGAAGCTCCCGGTCGCGAGAATTATGTACCGTCATAAACCGGATTTTCAGACCGGAACCGCGGCATGGTGCTATGCGGGAGGCGCACATCACAGCGTAATATCAACTGCACTTGATCGCGCGGATATTGAGATGTTCGCAAGGCTGACCGGAACCGAGCTGATCACCATCGGAGATGATACAACCCGGGAGGATCTCAGACGCTTTTCGTGTTGAACGGATGCGTTTTCCTGAAAAAAGAGAAAATTTAATTTTCATGCTGTGAATAATCTGTGCGTCGGGTGTATAATTTGTGACAGTATAATTTTCTGCGCATGAATACACAGAACAGCCGCAGCCTGACATTCAGAGAAATGAGGAAAAAGTATGACAGAGCAGCCTAAATATCAGACAGTGATCCGATGGATCAAGGAGGGAATCCGGGATGGAAGTCTCCGGTACGGTGACAAGCTGATGTCTGAAAAGGAGCTCAGTCAGAAGTTCGGTTTAAGCCGGCAGACGATCCGTCACGCGACGGGAGAGCTTGAGAAGGAACATATTCTGACCCGTGTCCAGGGAAGCGGCACCTATATCGGCGCGTCCTTCCAGCCGGTTCGCAGAGAGCGGTACATGAACATCGCCGTGCTCAGCACGTTTAATGAAAGCTATATTTTCCCGCCGATTCTGAGAGGGATCGTCTCCGTTCTGCAGAATGCCGGTTATACGACGCAGGTGGCATTCACAGACAACCGGCCGGATATTGAGAGAAGAAATCTGGAGTCGATCCTTGAAAAAAGTGATATTGACGGATTTATTGTGGAGGCTACGCAGAGCGCACTTCCGAATCCGAATCTTCCATATTATCAGGAGATTCTGAGCAGACATATTCCGATTCTGTTCTTCAATACCTTTTATCCCGATCTGAAGGTACCGTGCGTCAGAATTGATGACCGGAAGATCGCGGACCACGCGGCCGAACTTCTGATCCGGAACGGCCACAGGAAAATAGCCGGAATATTCAAGTCCGACGACGGTCAGGGACCGCTCCGTTATCAGGGGTATGTCGACGCAATTATGCGAAACAACATTCCTTTTGAGCGTTTTTCCGTAATCTGGTATGATACTTCCATGCAGCAGAACATCCACCGGCTGGAGGATTATCTGTTGTACCGGCTTTCCGGCTGTACGGCGGTTGTCTGCTATAATGATGAGGTGGCGATGGAGGTGATCAACATCCTGCTGTCGCACGGAGTGAAGGTACCGGAGGACATCTCTGTGGTCGCCATCGATGATTCCAATCTCGCGTCGATCTGTCGTGTTCCCTTTACCTCGTTTCCGCATCCGAAGGAAAAGCTCGGAATCCGCGTCGCCGAAAATCTTTTGAAAATGATTGAAAATCCGGATTTCGACGGGAATTATCTGTATGACGCTGAGCCGGTGATCCGGGAATCCGTGAAGAAGATCGAAAAATCAGAACAGTAACACAGAAGAAAAACGCAGAGCAATAACGCGGAAGAATTTTTGCAGGAGAAAAACGCAGAACAATAACGCGGAAGAATTTTGCAGTGAAAACGCAGAACAATCATGCGGGATTGCAGACGATACAAATAATAAAGAAGAATAACATACGGGAGAATTTATCATGCTGGAAGAATTAAAGAAGAAAGTCTGGGAAGCGAATCTGCTTCTGCCGGAATATCATCTGGTCACCTTTACATGGGGAAATGTCAGCGCGATTGACCGTGAGAGTGGTCTGTTTGTTATCAAGCCGAGCGGTGTGGATTATCAGAAGTTGAAGCCGGAGGATATGGTCGTAGTAAATCTGAAGGGGGAGAAGGTGGAGGGACGTTATAACCCTTCCTCTGATACGCCGACACATACCGTTTTGTATAATCGTTTTCCGGAAATCGGAGGAATTGTTCACACGCATTCTACCTGGGCGACCAGCTGGGCACAGGCAGGGCGTGGAATCCCCTGCTATGGAACAACACACGCGGATTATTTTTACGGGGACATTCCCTGCGTGAGAAACCTGACAAAAGAGGAAATCGAGGAGGCCTACGAGACCAATACCGGTGTGCTGATCGCGGATGATTTTGAGGAAAATCACAGAGATCCCGCCGCTGTGCCGGGAGTTCTCTGCAAGAATCACGGGGTATTTACCTGGGGAAAGGACGCAAAGGAAGCGGTTCACAACGCTGTTGTCGTAGAGGAAGTGGCGAAAATGGCGGCGCTTTGTGAATGCATCAATCCCAAGGTGCAGCCGGCACCGCAGGAGCTTCAGGACAAGCATTATTTCCGCAAGCACGGAGCAGGCGCGTACTACGGTCAGAAGGAGGAATGACTCCGGGATCCCCGGGGTTATATGGCAGCCCCGTAAGTTGCAGGGACTGGGTGAGAAATAGCTGTCTGAGACAGAGAAAAGAGCTGTGTGTGAAAGGAGAAGGGAGAGAATATGGGAGCAGGAGAACAAATCGCTGCCGGACAGACGGCGCTTGGCATTGAGTTCGGCTCGACGAGAATCAAGGCGGTCCTGATTGACCTTGACGGCAATGTACTCGGCACAGGTGTGTACGACTGGGAAAATAAACTGCGGGATGGTATCTGGACCTACAGCTATGAGGAAATTGACAGGGGCCTTCGGGGGTGTTATACCTCGCTGCGGGAGAATGTCAGACAGAAGTATGGCGTTGTGATCCGAAAGCTTGGTGCGCTGGGTATCAGTGCCATGATGCATGGATACATCGCGCTGGATCAGGAGGATCATACGATTGCTCCGTTCCAGACATGGCGGAATACAAATACGCAGGCGGCAGCGGATGAGATGACGGAATTGTTTGACTTCAACATTCCGCTCCGCTGGACATCAGCGCATCTGTATCAGTGTGTTCTGGATCATGAGAAACATCTGGATAAGGTGGATTTTGTCACCACACTTGCTTCTTATATGCACTATCGGCTGACGGGTCGGAAGGTGACCGGCGCAGGAGACGCGTCTGGAATCTTCCCGATGGATACCTCAAAAATGGACTATGACGCGCACATGATGGAGCTTTTTGACGGACTCCTTCAGAAGCACGGGTACTCCTTCCGCGGGGAAGAGCTGTTCCCGAAGGTCCTGTGTGCGGGAGAGGATGCCGGGACTCTGACGGCGGAGGGAGCAGCCCTTCTGGATGAGAGCGGAAATCTGGAGCCGGGCGTGCCGATGGCTCCGCCGGAAGGAGATGCGGGAACCGGGATGGTCTCCACGAATTCCGTCGCACCGGGAACCGGCAATATTTCTGCGGGGACCAGCACGTTTGCGATGATTGTGCTGGAGAAGGGACAGACGCTGAAGAAGCTTCACCGGGAAATTGACATGGTCACGACGCCGGACGGCGCGCCCTGCGCGATGTCTCACGCGAACAACGGCACAACAGACCTCAATGCCTGGGTCGGAATTTTCCATGAGTTCTGCGAACTGATGGGAATTCAGGCGGATATGGGAGAACTGTATCAGAAGCTCTACACCAATTCGCTGAAGGGAGATCCGGACTGCGGCGGACTTCTGGCATACGGCTATTACTCGGGTGAGAATGTAACCATGCTGAACGAGGGACGGCCGCTGTATGTCAGAATGCCGGACAGCCGGTTCAATCTGGCAAATCTGATGCGCGCGAATCTGTATACCTCTCTGGCTGCGGTTAAGCTCGGGATGGATATCCTGAAGGAGGAGAATGTGCACATCGACCGCATCACCGGTCATGGTGGGCTGTTTAAAACGGAAGGAGTGGCGCAGAAGTATCTGGCTGCCGCTATTCATGTGCCGGTGACGGTCATGAAGACCGCCAGCGAGGGTGGCCCATGGGGAATGGCTGTACTGGCAGCGTACCGGATCAGCGGCGCGAACGAATACGATTCACTGGGCGATTACCTGTCACAGAAGATTTTTGACGGACAGGAGGGAATTACGATCGATCCTGATCCTGCGGACGAGGCGGGATACGAGAAGTTCGCTGAACACTACCGCGCGGGAATTGCGGTGGAGAAGGCCGCTATTGATCATCTTTCCTGGTGATTTATTTTTCATAAGTAGAGAAAAACGTGTGAGAAAACAATAAAAAGAGAACTTGCGGGAAATGCCCGGTCTGAATTTCGAGAGGAATGCGGACCGGGCATTTCCCTTTTTGACTTTGAATATCATATGCTGATGTGGATCAGATATTGAAGCTCTGGTCTGAGGGAACAACCCCTTATGTCAGATACAAAGAGGAGGCTGGGAATATTCCGGTCAGACAATGTCAAAGGAAAAATGTCATGATATACGCAAGAACCTCGTCCGGTATCCATCCGGCGAAAATGCGGTCAAGCGTGCAGAGAAGACCTGGCGTGGAGAGCGCGTGGTGGTGCTGCACATCGAACAGGGAGATCCGGACCACACGGGAGGCGGTTGAAGCAAGAAAGAGGTTTTTCTGCTTACCGGCTGCTTTTGCTATAAATTCCGTATCCTTGATCCAGTAAGGGCAGACGGCAGTGACACTGATCCCTGAATTGAGAAGCTCGATCCGGAGCGCGCGGCTGTAGGAGTAGAGCAGAGACTTGGACGCGGCATAACAGTTAAAGAACGGGATCGGCTGAAAGCCGGCGACTGAACAGACCTCGAGGATCCGGCTTCCGGCATTCATATACGGGATGACGGCGGCAGTGACACTGATCGACGCCTTGTCATTTGTATCGATCATCCGGCATTCCTCCTGCCTTCCGATGTCTCTCGAGGAACCGTATTTCCCATAGCCGGCACAGTTCAGAAGCATGGAAACCGTGAAGGCAGAGGGACCTCCGGCGGATGCAGATTCCTGTTTCAGGAGTTTTTCAAGGGAGTCAATGTTTTCAGAAGCTGTCAGATCGAGGCAGAGAACCTTCACCGGAAGATGAAGCTCTGATGCCAGAGATTCAAGGCGGTCTTTGCGCCTCGCAATCAGCCAGAATTCAGTGACATCGTATTTTGAGGGATTTCTGTCAATGGTCAGAGCGTATTTTCGTCCGAGGCCGCTGGAGGCTCCGGTAATGACGGCCACTTTGCGGACAGCGGTGCTTTCCGGCATACGTGCGCCTGAGAGAAAAGATTTCTCTTCCTTTTTATATGCTGCTCTTTTATAATGATATCTGTATTTTTCAACAAGGAAGATAATCAGAGAGATCAGGAAGGCGGCTGTGACAACGTTGCCTGAGATACTGGAAAGGGTGCGCCAGATTTTCTGGATCCATGTAAAAATATTCATATAGTTCTCCGTTTATGCTATCATTACTATATGTGTCGGGTTGAAATGCTGCTGACAGGTATTTGAAATCGCATCCAGTCTCTTACACACGCTTCGCGCCAGGCGACCTGTCTGCATTTTCGGTTACAGTGAGACGTACTGTATAAGCTACGGATTGCTCCGTGCTTCGCACTCT
>NZ_JBQKIK010000031.1:0-32774 GCF_052117805.1 Bilifractor sp. LCP21S3_F8
TTTTACAGGCCAGTGTTTTGCCTACGGCTTCCTTCAGACCTCATCTCACGATGACGCCCTTGCTTTCAGCTGCATCCTTCCCACTGCCGGGCGGATCAGGGACTCTCACCCTTTAGAACGTGCGCCCGCCGGGCGCACCGTAAATAAAGCAGGAGCAGTAAAAACTGCCCCTGCTTTTCTTTATGCCATTCCTATACTTTTAAAAAATTCTGATAATGTCATATCATTTGGCATCTCCCTGCCAATACGCTGCATACTCAGATCCGTATATTCAATAAATTCCATTCGATTTCCATCAGGATCCTGCAGCCACATTGCTTTAGTTCTGTCAATATTTGCAGCCGGTGCTAAATATACCGAATCCTCTCCACCTTTTGCCAACACTTCCTCATAGAACTTTTGAACATCATCCACAGTATGTGCAAAATGAGTAAAATTCAAATCTGTTTGTTCACAGGGCACATGCGGTATATTGGCTCCTATCGTGTTGAATAATTCTATAAAACTACCTGGTGCATCCTGAAACTCCATGTAGACAATCCAAGGCACATCCTTATTTTCCTCAAGAAAGGAAAGTCGATCCTTGTCCATTGCCTCAAGCATTTCCTGATTATCCGGGATCATATCGCCGTAAAATATCGTAAACTTCTCTTTACAATTAAGGAATGTTTCATACCATTTTTTTGATTTTTCAAGATTCTTGCAATTAAAACCGAGATGCATATTGGGATTTATGATCATATTATTTTACCCTCAAAGCACTTTCTTCTGTATCTGTTGGAATGGAAAGCGGGAGACATCTAGTGCATGTAGATGCCACATGAACTCTAAGTCCATCTTTATCGCTTGATTCCTTCATTCTTTCCTCGATTTCAAGCACATGCAGACATCTCTCAGCATTTACACGAGGTTCTCTGCCCTCAATCCGAGCCCATACCATATCCGCAAGTCCAACGCCTCGACTATTTGTCTTAAATGCATATGGATCTTCGATTACTGTAACCTTTTGATTTTCAGCATCCTCTGGCGCAGTCGTATTTTCATAGATGCTTATTTCACCATTAAACCAGTCTGGGCAGACAAGATACAGAATTCCCTTATTGCCATAAATTGCAAAATATGTTCGATCATAATAACAGCTGTCGCAATTAACTGAGAGCGTACCAGTGATTCCATTTTCCATTTCAAGAATTGAGTATACCTGACTCTCATTAGGAGTTTCCACAATTGTCCCTTTTGTCTCAGAAGGAGGAAAATTATCAATATGACGTTTGTATGGTGCCTTGACATTCGCTGAAACTGTTGCCACCGGTCCTAACAGGTTAATCAGTACTGTCAGGTAATAACACACATAATCATAGAGTACTCCGCCACCTGGACCATTCAAATAGCGCATCGCTGGAAGCATCTTGTCATTATCCCGATTTCCTATCATTGCAAAAGAAGTGATACGTCCTAATCTTCCACTATCAATGATATGACGTGCATTTTGTACCCAGCTGGCAAAGAATGTATCTGGGGCAGAGCCAATCATCAGGTTCTTTTCCTGAGCCAGCATAATGAGCTCCTGAGCCTCAATTACATTCATCGTAAATGTTTTTTCCGTATAAACATGCTTTCCCGCTAAAAGTGCTCTTTTCATGAGCTCGTAGTGAGCGACTGGTGGTGTCAGGTTCAGGATAATATCAATAGAATCGTCTTCCATCAGTTCGTCTATGGTACATCCCTTTACCCCATACTCTTCTGCTACTGCTTTTGCCTTCGCAATTTTTCTATCAGCAATTGCAGCAAGTTCCAGAACAGAAAAACGCGAGGAAATATTATCAATATAAACTCGACATATCATTCCTGTTCCGATGACACCTACTCTTGATTTTTCCATAGTGATCATCCTTCTTTGTCGTAAAATTATTCTTCGAATCCGTTATCTCTTGTTACTGCAGAATACCACTTCGCACTCTTCTTGGGGCTGCATTCAAGAGTCTCGTAATCTGTATAGTAGACTCCATAGCGTGCACAGTAGCCTGCTGACCACTCGAAGTTGTCCATCAGAGACCAGAGATAGTATCCTCTTAAATCAACTCCTTCCTCAATTGCTTTGTGAGCCCATTTAAGTACCTGTTTCACATAATCAATTCTAAGATCATCGTTCATGTTCGCTTCTTTTCCATCTGCATTATCATAAGGAAAACCATTTTCTGTGATATAAATTGGAATATTAATCTTGTATTTATCAACCAACATGTGAAGTACATCACAAACCGCTTCTGGATGGCTTTCCGGTCTGTCCTGATAATTACCGCCACCCTGCTTTTTCGCTTCTTCCTGCTCCTTTAATTTCACAGCATCATCATACAATCCGTTATAGAAGTTTAATCCATAGAAATCTAATGGCTGATTGATCGTTTCAAAATCTCCATCCTGGATATCCGGTGTCAGTCCATTCTTTTCAAAATATTCCATAAGGACCTCTGAATATCCACCTAAAAACAGTGGATTAAGAAACATACCAAAGCCTTTGATCTCATTATTTTCGATTACAAGCTTCTCGTCCTCTTCTTTTCCAGGATTAGCCGGATAATGTTTCCACACATCCACAACGATTCCGATTTTTGAATTCATAAATCCATATGTTCTGAAAAGTTTTACAACTTCTCCATGGCAAATAAGCAGATTATGCAGTGCCTGACGTGCATACTTCTCATCATGAAGTCCAGGCGCAAAAAATCCCTGTGAGTAACCTACATAGGTAGCAATTGGCTCATTAAAAGTAACCCAGAAATCAACATCCTCTCCAAAGTTATCAAGTAAAACCCTGGCATATTCTGTGAACCACTTTACGATTTCTCGATTACCAAAGCCGCCTTTTAATTGCAGCTGATATGGCAGATCCCAATGATACATTGTAGCATTAGGTTTTATTCCATTTTCACGAAGTAATGCAATCAGATTTTTATAATAGGCAATTCCAGCCTCATTAACTTTTCCTGTACCATCTGGCATGATACGAGACCATGAAAAAGAAAAACGATAAGAGTTAACCCCAAGCTCCTTAAGCATTTCAACATCACGCTCATATCTATGATAGGAATCACAGGCCACCTCAGGAACTCCACCATGTTTTATAGAACCCGGTATTCTTGAGAAAACATCCCATATAGACAAACCACGACCATCTTCATTCGCGCCACCTTCAATCTGCGCCGCTGCTGTCGCAACACCCCACGTAAAATTCTCTGGGAACTGATAATACATTTTTTACCTCCCACTATCTTTATAAACATATTATGCAATAAACGGTCACTGTCCGTAAGTAAGCGGTAAACCTCCAGTACCTGTTGTACCTGGCTAGTACATTGAATAACAAAGAGGACTTCTTATAGTTCCTGTCCATTCGTTTCAATCACATGCTGATACCAGTAAAAGCTCTTCTTTCGATACCGCTCCAGAGTTCCGCTGCCGTCATTGTTCCTGTCTACATAGATGAAGCCGTAGCGTTTTCTCATCTCGGCAGTAGAAGCGCTTACCAGATCGATGCATCCCCAAGCGGTATATCCCATGACAGGAACCCCATCCGCAATGGCCTCGCCGACCTGTTTGAGATGCTCTCTCATATAATCGATCCGATAGTCATCATATACAGTCCTTGTACCGTCCGGAAGTTCCACCAGCTCATCCGCTGCCCCAAGTCCATTTTCTACGATGAAGAGCGGCTTCTGATACTTGTCCCAGAAATCATTCAACACATATCGCAGTCCCTGCGGATCAATCTGCCACCCCCACTCGCTGGACTTCAGATACGGGTTTGGAACACCTCCGAGCAGGTTTCCCTCTCCCCGTTTATTCTTCTTCGGATCCGCTGTGGCACAAACACTGACATAGTAGCTGAAGGAGATAAAGTCCACGGTATTCCGGAGCGCCTGCTCATCGCCTTCATCCATATGGATATAAATTTTATGATCGTGAAAATAACGCTTCGCATAACCCGGATATTCACCTCTTGCGTGAACCGCCAGGAACATCTCATTCAGATGATTCTGCTCCATCGAGCAAATGACATCCGAGGGGTCCGGCGTCAGCGGATAGATCGGCATAGCCAGAACCATACATCCGATCTGAAACTCCGGATTAATTTCATGCCCCAGCTTTGTCGCAAGCGCGCTCGCAACGAGCTCATGGTGGATCGCCTGATAGAGGTCAGACTCTGAAAGATCTTCCCTGGAAGCCGGAATGCCGCCGCTCATAAACGGCGACTCCAGAATCGAATTGATTTCGTTAAAGGTCAACCAGTACTTTACCTTATCTTTATACCTGGTGAAGATTGTTTCCACATAGCGGAGATAGAAATCAATCAGCTTCCGGTTCGTCCACCCGTGATACTTTTCCGCCAGATACAGCGGGGTTTCATAATGAGAAATCGTCACCATCGGTTCAATCCCATACCGCCTGCAGGTGTCAAAGAGATCATCGTAGAACTGCAGGCCCTTTTCATTCGGCTCCTCCTCATCTCCGTGCGGAAAGATCCGGCTCCAGGCGATGGAGGTTCGAAAAATCTTGAAGCCCATCTCTGCAAACATCCGGATATCATCCTTATAGCGATGATAAAAATCAATGCCTTCCAGCTTCAGGTTGTTCTCTGTCGGTATGGCTGTTCTCGGTCCCTTCAGCCCGTGCGGCAGGACATCCTGGATGGAAAGTCCCTTCCCATCCACATTATATGCGCCCTCCAGCTGATTTGCAGCGACTGCCCCTCCCCACAGGAAATTTTCCGGAAAATTCATGGCTGTTATCCTCCCGATTTTTTATATTATCTGCTCTTAACCCCATAGCCGCTTACACACAACGGACAAGGCCAGGATTTCTCAGAGTTCTGACGCTCAAGCATCATGTAAAACATTAATATGCAGCTGATCCATTTTCATCTCCTCTACCCTTACCGCTGTACCAGTCTCCCGGTTCTCGGATCTCTGGAAAATTTCGACAGATGTTCCCAGAGAATCTCTCCAAACATAGAAGACGGCCAATGCACCATTCCTTCGATGGCGACCGTCTCGAACATACACTGCCCGTCCGGTCTCTGATTGTACCCGAACAGATAGCGCCGATCGTTGTAGACTTTCTCCTCTTCTGCCTCAAACCGGATCCCTGTCATCCGCTCAATGTCGTTTTTCTGTTCCCCCGGCAGCGGGAAAGCTGCTGCGTCACATCCGGCTGCACGACGCAGATTGTTATAGGAAATCATTTTATCTTCCGGCTTTAACGGAATCACACCATCCTTTGCTTCCCCGCCCGGTTCACGACGGATCGGAAGAAGTCCGAGCATTTCATGCTCACCCATGACAAGTGAAATCGCGATGCCAAGATTCCTGGCTTTCTCTACCATGTCATCTGTCAGATGATAGGCCTCATACCACTGACCGTCAAGGTCATGTGCGGCAACATCGTTAGCAAAAAGCATGCCTCCCATACCGATTCCCGCAAAAATCTCGGGATGTGCAAGCCCGAGTCTGGAAGCAGAAAAACCGCCAAAGCTATATCCCATCAGGTAGACACGGCTCCAGTCAACCGGAAAGACGTTTTTTGCGATCTCCAGAAGTCTGCGAATAGATTCCCAGTTTTCGTTCTCCGGTGCAATCACGATGCATTCTTCTCTTGCCGCTACCTGAATGATGCCATAGCTCTCGGTCATCTGTATCGGATTGTGGGCGCCGTGCAGACATAAAATCAACGGATACCTCCGATCCTTGTCAGAAACTGCAGACAGCGGAACAAACGAGGACCACTTTTCGAGCCCTTCCTCATGTACCTCTTTATGAAGTCCTTTTTCATAATGCTCCCAATACCGGATCTCTTCTTCCGAATCCTCTGGCATTGACATGATAGACAGCCGCTGATCGATAACCTCACCGTCTTTGGAAAGAGCCAGCACATCTCCAACCGCCGGATCATCACTCATTAAACGAAGCAGCCCCGCAGTCCCGAGTCCTTCTTCACTCTTACTATTTTCAACATCCTCTTTTCTAAGCCCCAGATGATCATCTCTATCTGACATGGTGTATTTCTCCTTTTTCGTATGCTATCTGCCTGCATCGTTCCCGTTAAATGCCCATACCCCGCAAGCTGGACCGTAAATATAACAAACCAATTGCCACCTTGATTCGCACCTTTCGCAGCTGCCGCATATATTCGCATTCCCGCAGCCTTTTACATTTGCATCTTATCACTCTTTTAGTGCGTCTTATGACGTTATTTTGCCTTTCCTGTTCCTATATTGCCCGGTGATTTGAATATACCTGAGCTTCCATGTCTTTGATCCCTTCCGGCACTTCAGCCTTGATGTCCAATGTACCGTCAGTGTTCTTCTTCCATGCAACATGAACCGTCCCTCTCGGCGTAACCACGTCTCCGGACGCCGATTTCAGATATCCCGCCATCGGCGCGATACGGATACTTTCGAAGCCGGGCGCGGCAGGACGAACACCGAGCACCACTGCAGGCAGCTCATAGAGAATCAGCGAAGCCCATCCGTGGCAGTCGGATCTTCCGTCTGTTCCATTCTCCACACAGGTGCTCATATGCTCCCGCACCATCTTTCTCCAGAGGTCCCACAGATCCTCTGTCTTCTCATACCAGCCGGTGATTTCCAGCGCTCGGAACAAATAGAACATATAAGAAACAGATGCCTGCGGCAATTTCGGATTTCCGACCGTCAGTTCCAGCATTTTCCGCCCCTCCTCAGGGGTGACAAGTCCGGTAAGCACCGCAAATACCTGTGTATGAACCGAATAATCCTCAATACCAGGCCCGTCCTGAACCAGACAGATCTCTGCATTCTTCCCCCATCCGCCATCCGAAGAAGTCCTCTCCTGTTCAGGCTTTCCATCAAAGCCGGCAGCTGCTTCCTGTGCGCCCTTTCCGTCAGCACAGACCGCCTCCGAATAAGACCCCATCGCATGCTTCCGTATCGACTGAAGCACTGCTTCCGCACGGCCGCGGTATTCCGTTCCTATTTCCCTCCTTCCCACAAAATCTGACATCTCCGCCGCTTTCTGCAATCCGTATGCGTAAAGGAGACTCTCTATGGTAAGCTGCCCGCTTCCCTTATACGTCGCAGAAGGCACTCCCATCGTCGCATTCCATTCCTTTGTCCAGTCTACAAAGGACCAGTATCTCGAATCCATCAGTGAGCCGCCCATCTTTCCCACCATACCATTCGACGCAAGATTCCGCTCAAAGCAGCCAAGAAGCTGATCAATCGCATTCCAGTTCTCCCGGACCAACGTGCGGTCTCCGAAATACATCATGTGATCATATACCATCAACAGATAATAGATGGAAAATCCCGGGATCACATTGCTCTTCTGCGCCGGTGCGGAAGCGTTGATCATGCCGTCCGGCCTCTGGGAACGCCTAAACGCCTCAATTGCCTGACGGGCAAGCCGGTCATCCGCGGAAACCGCATAGGTGTATAAAATTTCCTCGCGGCTGTCCATCGCGTACTGCAGCTGCTCGTAAAAAGGGCAATCCATATAGGTGTCACGCATACAACGTTCCAACGTCCGCAGACTGATCTCCCAGATTGGCACAAGTGAGGGATCCGATGAGGCAACTGAGGTCTGAACCTCCAGGGGATATCCGGTCTCCCGATACGAGAAATCCAGAAAATCCAAGCCCTCTTCTCCGGTCTCGATCTTCAGCTGTATAAACCGGAAGGTACGGTACCAGAACGGTTCGTAGGTCTCCGGTTTTTCAAGTGTCCCATACCCGGCTATACCATAGACCGAAGTATGTCCGTAAAGTCTCCCATTCACGGAATCTGTCCGGTCTCCTTTTCTGGGATTCACAGGAATCCCATCCGCCGATACCGCATCCTCCGGCGGATACGCATAACACTCCGAACACAGCGTCGTTATTACCGCTCCCTTTCCTCCGGAAAAACAGTAATTCAAAAATCCACACTGTTCCGTCCCGGCGCTGACCTCGACGACTGCCCTGCTGTGCGCTGGTATATGTACGGCACCCCTTCCCGCCAGCATCTCTTCCCAGGCATCCCGAACAGCAGCTTTCGTCTCCTTCGAAGCGTCTCCGGAAATCCTGAAACCTCGAATGTATTTTCGATTTTCTCTTTTGCAACGAGATAAAACACGCTGTGCGAGTTTTATCTCGCTATCGCGACGCTCGCCGCACACGAATACTTCGCATTCGGCTGCGGCTCACACTTCGCGTAAAAAAAATCCGGCCACTATGGCCGGATTCTAGCAGGAACGTGCCGCGAAAGCAATTTGTGCAGACCGCATTCGCAGACAGACGTTCCTTATATACAGCTTTCAAAAAAGCCCTCACATAATTTTGCGACGAAATTATGCGCTTACCTTGATCGGGTTGATCTTCACGCCCGGTCCCATTGTAGGAGCAACGGAAACGGATTTCAGATACTGGCCCTTCAGTGCGGCAGGTCTGGCTTTGTTAATAGCTGCCATCAGTGTCTGGAAGTTGTCATTCAGCTGTTCTTCCGTAAAGGAAGCTTTACCAATTACAACGTGAATGATATTTGCCTTGTCAAGACGGTACTCAACTTTACCTGCTTTGATATCGTTGATTGCCTTTGTTACATCCATGGTAACTGTTCCGGCCTTCGGGTTCGGCATTAAGCCCTTCGGTCCGAGGATACGGCCCAGACGTCCTACAACACCCATCATATCCGGTGTCGCAACAACAACGTCAAAATCAAGCCATCCTTCGTTCTGGATCTTCGGAACCAGATCCATATCGCCTACAAAATCAGCGCCGGCAGCCTTAGCCTCATCAGCCTTTGCTCCCTTTGCGAATACAAGTACACGAACGCTCTTGCCGGTTCCGTGAGGAAGTACAACAGCTCCACGTACCTGCTGATCCGCGTGACGTCCGTCACAGCCTGTACGGATATGTACTTCAATTGTCTCATCAAACTTAGCTACTGCAGATTTTTTTGCAAGGGCAATTGCCTCTGCCGGATCATACAGATTTGCGCGGTCAATAGCTTTTGCAGCTTCTGCGTATTTCTTTCCGTGTTTCATTTTAAAAATACCTCCTGTGGTAGTTGCGGGATTTTCCCTCCCACGATTTGTGTCCGTCCTTCCGGCGCACATGCAAGAATTAGCGCTTTCTCCGAAGGAAACGTCAGACACTTACGAAAGTTACTGTCGACCGAATCAGTCCTCAACGACAACGCCCATGCTGCGGCAGGTTCCCGCGATCATGCTCATGGCGCTCTCTACGGATGCTGCATTAAGGTCTGGCATCTTCATCTCGGCGATCTCTTTGATCTGATCCTTTGTGATGGTAGCGACCTTTGTCTTGTTCGGTTCTCCAGAAGCCTTCTTGAGGTTGCATGCCTTCTTGATAAGTACTGCTGCCGGCGGAGTCTTTGTGATGAAGCTGAAGCTTCTGTCTGCATAAACTGTAATAACTACAGGAATGATAAGATCTCCCTTATCAGCAGTTCTTGCATTGAACTCCTTGGTAAACTGTACGATGTTTACACCGTGCTGACCAAGAGCAGGACCAACCGGCGGAGCTGGAGTAGCTTTGCCTGCAGGAATCTGTAATTTAATGTAACCTGTAACTTTCTTTGCCATTTTCGGCACCTCCTAAAATAATGTGGTATTTGCGGGAATGTCCCTCCCACTGGCCGTCAGCCGGCCTTGCGGACTTCTGCGAAGCTGATTTCAACCGGCGTCGCACGTCCGAACAGCTCTACGTTAATAGTAACGGTCTGTTTACTCTGATTGATTGCCGACACGGTACCTGTGGAATCCTTCCACACGCCTCCGATAACGACAACCTGATCACCGACCTCGAGGTCGATGACAACCTTCTCACCGGCGTCAACTCCCAGCGGCTGCATCTCAGCCGGTGACAGCGGAACCGGTTTGGAACCCGGACCTACAAATCCGGTAACGCCTCTGGTATTGCGAACGACGTACCATGTGTCGTCATTCATAACCATGTTAAGGAGCACATATCCCGGAAACATCTTTCGCTGTACCTGTTTCTTCGTGCCGTTCTTTACCTCAACGACCTCCTCCATCGGTACGCGGACTTCCAGGATCTGGTCTTCAAGGTGTCTGTTTGCGATTGTCTTCTCAATGTTAGCCTTCACCTTATTCTCATAACCGGAATAAGTATGAACTACATACCATTTTGCTTCAGAATCTGACATTGATCCACCTTTTCCTTACCCAATGATCAACTGCATAACCTGCAGTCCCAGATTATCTACCAGCGTGATCAGTACGCACACAACCACCGAGATGGCAACGACTGCTGCGGTCTGTCTGCCAAGAGTCTTCGGTTCTGTCCATACGATCTTGTCCCATTCAGTCTTCAGGCCCTTCGCCCAGCTGCCCTTTTTCTTGTCGGTATTTGCTGGTTTCCCGGCCTTGTTCTTCTTTGCATCGTCTGCCATAAACTCACCTCACCAGAGAAAACGAAAGAACGAAGGTTCTCAATTACTTGGTCTCTCTGTGCAGCGTATGCTTTCTGCAGAATCTGCAGTACTTCTTGATTTCCATACGCTCCGGATGTGTCTTCTTATCCTTCGTCGTATTGTAGTTGCGCTGTTTGCATTCTGTACATGCTAATGTAATTCTGGTACGCACGACTTCCACCTCCACTGTAATAAACACTAAAATCGGGCCCGATTTTTTTGCATTTCTGGCAAATGGGAAACGATCACGTTCACCGCCTCTTTCTACCAAAAAAGCGTAAAAAAAAAGGACCTACTTCGTTGTCGCTGTACTAGCATAGCACGAAGTAAATCCTGTGTCAATATGTGTAAATTGCAAAATTTCAGCAAGATTTCAGCAAATTTCAGCAGTACTTCAGCAAAAATTTCACCGATCCGCGTCAATGTCCGGCCGTCTCAGGATAACAGAGTTGGATTCCTTCGCGTTCAAAATACTCCACCCAGTAGTCATCCGGTTTTTGGTCGGTGATCACCCCATAGATGCGCTCCAATGTATCAATTCTGGAGAACGCTGTCTTGTCGAACTTGGTGCTGTCCAGTACCAGATAGCTCTTCGCGGCCGATTCGATGGTCACCTTTTTCAGAGATGTGAACTGCTGGAGAGAATCCATGATCCCGTGATCACGGTTCAGCGCCTTACAGGACACAAAAGCTTTATCCGCATAGTAAGCGTTCGCGGACTTCTCTGCTTCCGGGCCGATCAGGGCAAGATATCCTTCCTTGAGTGTTCCGCCCGTTGAAATAATCGTCCACCCGGGAACCTCGGACAGCTCCAGAATGATCTCGATGGAATTTGTGACCACGGTCAGTCTCTGCTTGTTCTTGATTGCCTTCGCGATAAAAAGATCTGTGGAGCTTGCGTCCAGCATGATGTGATCTCCATCGTGTATGATCCCCGCCGCAATCTCCGCTATTTTCTGCTTCGCGACGACATTCTTGCGGCTTCTCACCGTGAGCGGCATATCAAAACCCACGTTCTCATTCAGCACCGCGCCGCCATAGCTTTTCGTGGCGTATCCTTCCTGCTCGAGTTTCTCCAGGTCCCGGCGGATGGTTTCTTCCGAGACGTGGTAAAGCTTGCTCAGTTCGCTGACGACAACTTTTTTATTGTCCTGCAGCTTCTCAAGTATCAAATTACGTCGTTCAATTGCAAGCACTCTTATTTCCTCCTACATCAAGATAATGATCATACGCGCTTCGCGGGTTTTCTCTCATACTCGCGGCTGCCTCTGCTCACAATCACTTCATATTCTGATGCAGTTCACTGACCGCGCAGATAAAAAGCAGCCCCGAGAAAGGATTCCCGGAGCTGAATATTCATCTTACAGAATGGTCTGAATAATCTTCTGATCCGGATGCGCAATCACCTGTGAATCCAAATACATTCCCTTCTCTCCTGCGATCTCCCTTGCCTTTTCGATGGAAGCTGTCACAGCAGAAACTTCACCGGTGAGCAGCATGAAGGACTTACCGCACATGCCCTTTGCAAGACGCAGTTCAATCACCTGCACAATGGCTGTTTTCGCAGCCGCATCTGCCGCCTCAATCAGAGAAGCAACATCAAAAGTCTCCAGAATACCGAGCGAATTCACCTCTCCGACATCACTGGCTCCATACATTGCCGGGAAGAGAGATTCATGAGGATTTCCGAGTACGAAATTATCGATAAGCTCGGACTCATATGCCGTGCTGGCCGCTTCCACAGATGCTTTCACCGCACTGAGATCTCCGGTGACAATAGCTATATACTTTCCGGGGCAGACAGTCTGCGCCTCGACAATGTCAACGTCTGCGGTCTTTACCATCAGATCCGCCGCGGTGATACCCGTTGGAATACTCTTAAACTCAATCATTCCGATTGCTTTACTCATAGCCGCCTACGTCCTTTCTTACTCTTTTCTGATCCTGATGAACGTATCGTTCACGTCCGTTACAACGCCCGGCAGAGATGCGTGCATCGCAACTCCAAGGCCGTCCGGTGCTTTCGCAACCATCTGCCTGTATTCCACGTGATCACCGACCTTGACGATCGGAACAGCCGGCGCACCGATATGCTGTCTGAGAAGGATGCGTACGGTTTTCTCGGGCTGCAGTTCATCATCCAGGGGAGCCGGCAGATCGTACTTGCTCAGTCCCAGACGGGCCTTCAGTCTGTCCTCCGGAACCTTCCGGAATTCTCTGGACGGTTTTACAGGAACCGCTTCAACAACCGGCGGCTTGATTCCCTTTGCCCTCAGCCCCGCCTTGTACTCTCCGATCAAGGTCCTCGGCGCAAGGTCCTGCGGGCACGCATACAGCTCGCAGATACCACATTGTGAGCAGAAGTTTGTATTCAGGAACGGGTTCAGATCCTGAAAATCCGCATTGGAGGCGGATCTCATAAATCTTGCGGGATCAATCGGGTGTCCGAGCGCATGACGCGAACACAAATCGGTACATGTCTCACACTGACAGCAGATTGACGCGGCTCTCGCCAGATCAATCTTAGACTTTCTGCGCTTCTTCATGACAAGTGGATGATCCTGCGGAAGAACAAGAATTGCGTTTGTTGTCTTCGTAACCCTTCCATCATGCGGCTGAATACGGCCCATCATCGGACCGCCGACAAAATACACCGGATCCTCACAGGTAAGCTCTCCCGCGAGATCCACCACAGATTTGAAGGAACATCCGACAGATACAGGAACTGTGATCGGCTTTGATACCTCACCGATAATCGTCAGATATTTGAAGGTGACCGGCTTATCCTCTACCGCAGCCCGATAGATGTTGTACATGGTTTCTACATTATATACAATGCAGCCCTGCTCGATCGGAAGACCGCCCGGACGAACGACCCGTCCGGTACACTCGTAGATCAGGATGACCTCATCCCCCATCGGATATACTTCCTGAAGGTAATGAATCTTCATCTCCGGATATTTGCCGATTTCTTTTTCGACGGCTGCAATTGCATGTTCATAGGACTTCTTGATTCCGATGATCGCCTGCTTTGCCCCGACGGTCTCGGCTACCATGTGAAGTCCCGCGAGAATCTCATCCGCATGACTGCGGAGCAGCTGTCTATGTGGCTGCAGAAGCGGTTCGCATTCTGCACAGTTTAACAGAATGGTATCCGCATTTTTATTTAACTTTGCATAGGACGGAAATCCGGCGCCACCGGCACCGACCACGCCGCCGTCCTTCAGTTTTTGCTGCAACTCCTCAAATTTCATGCTTTCTCCATTCCAGAATTTTCTTCTTCAAAATAACCGTTGTCATCGATGATGCCGACGATTGCCGCGTCTACCGGAGCGTCCTGCATATCACAGCCGATTCTGGCAGCACTTCCCTGTGCAATCAAAACATATTCACCAATTCCGGCACCGATTACATCGATGGCTATGATCTGGCGTGTGTCCGCCGCCATATGATGCAGTGGTTCTACGATCATAAATTTATTTCCGACCAGCTTTTCACTTTTACGGGTGGAAATCAGACTTCCTACAACCTTTCCTGCTATCATATTTCCTCCATCATTATCCTTTATATAATTCTTTCAGCTTAAAAATACGAACCGGATAATCCTCCGTATGATTCCGTCATTCAAAAAACACGGATTGGATGATTCCTTGTATGATTCTTTCATCCGTAAAACACGGATTGGATGATTCCTTGTATGATTCTTTCATCCGTAAAATGCAGACAGAACTTTCAGGCGCACACCACGCCCCGGGCTCCGTGTGCAGAAAACTACGATTACTATTATATGTACAAGCAGTGCTGCCGAACTGCAAGAAATTTATCTTGCAGAACATGGCAGCACCGAAAATCAGGATCCGACTACTGAATAATGGTTACCGTATCGCCCTGTTTGATTCCCGCCGCATTTGCCTCGTCGGTATCAATGTGCATCTCAAGAGTAAAGCTCTTATCTACACGTATTACCACGTGATTGAAGATTGTTCCGCGATCATTCTCAGCCTTTACGGAAACAATGTCGCCATTTTTGAGGCCGGCTGCCTCAGCATCTCTCGGAGACATATGGATGTGGCGCATCGCAATGATCGCTCCCTCGTTGAGATAAATGGCTCCCTTTGGCCCTACAATCGCGATCGGCGCGCTTCCTGCGATATCGCCTGACTGACGGATCGGTGCTTTGATGCCGAGCGTCCTTGCGTCCGTTGCGGAAATCTCAACCTGTGTCTGTTTTCTCACAGGTCCCAGAATACGAACATTTTCAATGGCACGGAGCTTGAGACCCACGATGGTAACCTGCTCGTTCGATGCAAACTGCCCACCCATCAGATCCTTCTTCTTGGTGAGCTGATAGCCCGGACCGAACAGAGCCTCTACATGCTCCTGTGTCAGATGTACGTGTCTCGCGGATACACCAACCGGAACGAGAAATCCCTTAGAGGGCTTTTCCTCCGCTTTGTTTAAGGATTCAATCACCATGCGGGTGATGGTTTCAATCTGATTTGTATCCAAAATGACACCTCGTTATCTGAATTGAACTTTAATACTTTCGTTGATAAGCCTCGCAACCCCTGAAGGTACAAATGCTTACTTATTCAGATGCGGAAGGATCATCTCAACATCCTGATGCGGTCTCGGAATTACGTGAGTCGCAACCAGCTCACCAAGACGGGAAGCATTGTTTCCGCCGGCTTCAACTGCGGATTTTACAGCGCCTACATCACCGCGAACCATAACAGTTACGAGTCCGGAACCGATTCTCTCTGTTCCGATCAGGCTTACGTTTGCTGCCTTGCACATCGCATCGGCTGCCTCGATTGCAGCTACAAGTCCTCTTGTCTCAACCATTCCTAAAGCTTCCTGTGTCATTTTTCTTTCCTCCTTGAAATTCGTGTGTGCGGGCTCATCCGCTTTTACTGGTGTTTTATCTGATTCTTCGATATGAACGGTTTCTGTCTTTTCTGATTCGGCTTTTGAATCCATGCTGTCAGCTTCAGCCGTCTCCGCAGCCTTCTCCGGTGCAGCGGACTTTACCTCTCCTGCAGTTTGCTCCGCCTCTAAAGGCTTTTCTGCTTCTGCAGTTTTTTGCCCTTCTGCAGGCTTCTCTGCTTCTTCCTGCCTCTCTGCTTCTGCAGGCTTCCCTGCTTTTGCAGGTTCTGCTGTGCCGGCGTCCATATTTTTCACCGTTTCCGAAATAATCTTCTTCTCTGCGGGCTTCTTCTGCTCCGCAGCCGCGGCTTTTTCTGCGGATTCATTACCGGAAGGATTTACCTTCGTTTTCTTTATTTCCGCCATGCGTAATCTCCCACTGTTCTCCATCTGCTTGCGCTCAGTTGAACCATTTTTACAATTTCCTCATGTGGGTTCGCAATGACCGCTTTCAGAGTTGGTTTCTTGATGCACTCCCTCATGACCGCGTCAACCGCTGTCTGTACAGAGGAGACATCTCCTTCAATAATCAAGGTGACCAGACGTCCTCCGAGCTTCCGTTCCCAGGAAGCAAGCCTCACATCGGCTGCCTTGCACATGATATCGACGGCGTCCATAGCTGCGGTTACGCCTACTATTTCTATAAAGCCATACGCATTTCCCATGGATCGTCAGCTCCTTCAGTGATTACTCGAGATTATGCGGCAGAATGTACTCAACATCCTCATGAGGTCTCGGAATTACGTGTGTGGCAACCAGCTCTCCAAGTCTGGATGCAGCAGCGCTTCCGGCTTCTACGGCAGCCTTTGTAGCGCCGACATCGCCGCGGACAAGTACAGTTACCAGTCCGGATCCGATCTTTTCTGTACCGATCAGATGAACTTCTGCTGCCTTGGTCATAGCATCGGCTGCCTCGATTGCAGCTGTAAGACCTCTGGTCTCAATCATACCTAAAGCTTCCTGTGACATTTCTCAAATCCTCCTGATAAGTTCAAAACTTGTCTAGTGCGCTGATTTTCAGCATCTTTTCAACACCCGGATCATCCGGATTGGGAATTACGTAGTGCTGCACAACTCCGCTGATCTCTTTTGCCTTTTCGATCCCGGCCTCCATCGCCGCGTTTACCTCAGAGACATTTCCTCTGAACTTCACCGTGACGAGAAGAGGAACCGGAAGCTCATCGGCATGTGCAGGCTTATTCTTGTCAAAAACCTCCAGTGTGACATTGGCAGCCTTACATCCGGCGTCGGCAGCCACAAAGGCGCACGTCAGACCATAAACCTCCAGAATACCCACGGCTTTTGCCATTGTCCTGCACTCCTTTCAATCAGTATCGTAGTCATTCCGACTGATGTCAAGCATCATCAGTGATTATTTGTATTTCCGTCAAGCGGTACATTTGTAACCGCGATCTTGAATCCCTTCTGTGCCAGAGCGAACTCATGTGCCTCATTGATCTTGTCGAGCGGGAACGCATCTGTGATCAGATCCGTTACCGGAAGGCCAATTGCCTTTGCTCTCTTCAGGAAGGAGAAGGTTGTGACGTAGTCTCTCAGTGTATATACCCAGGATCCCACGAGGTTGATCTCCTTGGAGCAGAGATCAAAGTGCGGATTGATCGTGGCATCTCCGTTGTTGATGAAGAAGCCAAGCTCGCACAGCCCGCCGCCGTTGCGGATGAAATGGTAGATATTGGAGTGCGCGACCGGTGATCCTGTGCACTGGAAAGCGAAATCTGCCAGATGTCCGTCAAAGGTCTCGGCAACAGCGTTCGCCAGGTTGTCGATTCCCTTGTAGTTCATGAAGTTGACTGTCTTGGTAGCTCCCATCTTCTTGGAGAACTCCAGTCTGGAATCATTGCCGTCCACCGTTGTAATGTTGTCAATACCCATCGTGCGGAGAACCGCGACGCACAGAAGTCCGATCGGTCCGACGCCCTGTACGACTACGCGGCTGTTGAATCGAAGGATTCCGGTCGTCTTTGCTCTCTCAACCGCATGTACCAGAACCGCCGCTGGCTCGATGATGATACGGCTCTTCAGATCCATGTCAGATACATTGAAAAATGTAGATCCGCGGGAACCTTTGATGAAGATGTAGTCGGAGAACCATCCGTTCAGATGAATGTCATCATCCGGGATCAGTCCGTATACATCAGCCGCTCCGACATTTTTCTTGTTCAGGTCGAACATTGTGATGTCCGGATCATCCTTGAACATCATGCAGGTGACGATCTTGTCGCCGACCTTTACCGGATTTCCGGCGCTGTCAACCTTTACATTCTTACCGATCTTTACAATCTCTCCGGTTCCCTCATGTCCCAGAGCAACCGGGATCAGACCAAAGGGATCTTTCTTGAATTCATGCTGATCAGTTCCGCAGATTCCGGTTCCCTCGACTCTTACGAGGATATCATCGTCGCCGACCTCCGGGATCGGGAACTCCTTCACATCATAGTGCTGAAGTGCTGTGAGCATCGCCACATGCGCGGTCTTCGGAATCGGACCGCTTGAGGCAGGTGCCGCAACAGGGGCATTCGCAGGTGCCGGTGCTCCGGACATGCTTGAAAGTACCTGTCTTACAATCTCCTCTATATTATTCTGATTCATATCCATTCTGTAATTTCCTCCTGATCAGCGGATGCAAAGGCTGTCTACCATTACGCAGCGTCTCTTCTTCGTGAAGGTCTTGGCGCTTGTAAGTCCCTCGCCTGTTCTGGACGCAATAGTGAAGGTGCAGATTCCTTCTCCGCCATAGCCCAGAGCCGCGTAGGACGGGCCGTTCTTGACGAGGATTGCGGTATCCATTGCTCTTGCATACTTCGTAATGCGTTCCACATCATGAGAATGAATGTGGGCGGAATGGCGGTTGCCATGCTCCAGCCATACGCATTTCTCAACAGCGTCATCAAAATCCTTTGCCGGGACAATACCCAGAATCGGCATCATCAGCTCCGTGGAAATCAGAGGATTCTCTTTTTCTCCGACGAATGTGATGCAGCGGATACCCGGATCCGCTTCAACTCCGATCATGGACAGAAGTGTTCTGGCGTCACGTCCCACACACTTGCGGTTCAGCTTGCCCTTTTCATCCATGACGGTGCGGATGAGAGCGTCCTGTTCTTCCTTGGATGCGAGATAGCATCCCTGCTCGGTTACCATGTAGTGCAGCAGCTCGTCAACGACCTGCTGTACAGCGACGATCTCTTTCTCAGCGATGCAAGGAAGGTTATTGTCGAAGGTGCATCCGTTTACGATGTCCTCCGCCGCCTTGCGGATGTCCGCCGTCTCATCAACCAGTGCAGGCGGATTTCCTGCTCCGGCTCCGATTCCTCTCTTGCCGCAGGAAAGAATCGCGGTTACAACGCCCGGACCTCCGGTAGCTACCAGAAGAGGAATATCCTTGTGATGCATCATAACGGAGCTGGTATCCAGCGTCGGATGCTCAACGGTGCACGCGATGTTGTCCGGACCGCCGGCCTCCAGGGAAGCCTCGTTCATCATGTTGATCGCGTAGATTGTTGTCTTGATTGCCTGCGGATGCGGATTAAATACTACTGTATTGCCTGCCGCAAGCATTCCGATTGTGTTGCAGAAAATTGTCTCCTGCGGATTTGTGCAGGGTGTAATTGCACCAATGACTCCGAACGGGCCCTCCTCGACAAGAGTAAGTCCGCGGTCTCCGGAGTATGCTTCTGTGGTAATATCCTCCGTTCCCGGAATCTTATCTGCACAAAGATAATTCTTCAGAATCTTATGTCCAACATTGCCCATTCCGGTTTCGTCAACCGCCATGCGGGCCATCAGCTCCGCATTCTCACGAATCTTGCGGCGGATGATGGTGATGATCTTCTCTCTCTGATCAAGAGACATTACCCGGACAACCTTCTCGGCTTTCTTCGCAGCTTCAATCGCATCGTTCATGTCCTTGAAAATGCCGTGCTTGCCGGAAGCGCTGTCGTTGATATTCATCTTTGCCATGACTTCCTGAACAATGTTTTTCACCATGCGTTCATCAACTGGCACGATAATTACCTCCGATATATTATACAATTCATGCCGTGCCCGTCCTTGCGGGCCGGTGGTTTACTTGTTGAGTCCGAGCTGCTCCATTACCTTCTTTGTGATCTCCGCAACGGTATCGGCATTGCTCTCAGCGCCATGCGCGTATGTGGATCCTGTATGCTCGCCGAGTCCGTCGCTGTTGCAGGAGCCGCCGCAGTTATGGCAGTTCAGCGTGCCCTTGTTCTGGCAGAGGTTTGCCGGATGCTTGCCCGGAAGACCCATCTGACGGCGGATTTCATACAGTCTCTCAACCGTTGCCTTGTCGAACTCCTTCGGGCCGCCCAGCATCTTTGACTGATACAGCAGCTGTGCGTAGAACTCAACCGACTCCATCTTCAGATATGCGGAAAGCAGATCTACAGAATAGGTCAGAGCGCCGTGGCTCTCAAGAAGCACCGCATCAAAGTACGGAAGATATTTCTCAACAGCGTCCGGGATCTCCATTGTGGAAGGGGTTCCGTAAGGAGCGATCGGTACGCAGCCGAGCGCAATGACTGCCTCCGGCATAATCGGCTGTGTCAGCGGAATGCCTGCAATTGCGAAGCTTGTCGCATATACGGGATGAGCGTGAACGACAGATCCGACATCCGGTCTCTTTTCGTATACTCTTAAATGCATCTTGATCTCAGAAGAAGGTTTGAAGCCCGGATTAGCATGAAGCACCTGGCCTTTCTCATCAATCTTGCAGATATATTCCGGAGTCATGAATCCCTTGGAAACGCCTGTCGGTGTGCAAAGGAATGTATGATCATCCAGCTTTACGGAAATGTTTCCATCGTTCGCTGCAACCATGTTGCGGTTGTAGATTCTCTTTCCGATGTCGCAGATCTGTTTCTTAATTTCAAACTCATTAACAGCCATTTGCTACTTCCTCCTTGAAATGCATCATTTTGATTGGTTTTGAGTTTAGTTGGTTTTTATCCTGATGACATTATATCATACGCTTCAACAATGTCAATAGAATCGTGTTGTTTTGTGTGGTTTCTGAGCCCGTTCTGGGACCGATTTTGTTGGTTTCTCTTCGTTTCATCAACTGCCCCGCAAAGCCCCACGAAGCTTCTCCATCCCGCTCTGACGGCTGCGTGAAGGTTTCCGTCTGACTTCGCCGATCCTCAGAGCCTCGCGGATTTTCTCCGGCCTGCTGTTCAGAATCAGCTCCTCCGGATAATTTACCTCCCTCAGAATCCGTTCCGCCCAGGTAAAATCACCGATATGACCGGGTCCGTGGCTGTCGCTCGCCATGATGACCGGAAGATTTCGCTTTCTGCATGCCGCGAGCATTTTCAGGTCATTCGGTCTTGTATCTCCCCGGTAGCCGTCAGGGGAAAGCGAGGAATTATTTACCTCGAGAATGACACCATATTCCGCAGCCGCGTCTGCCAGGAGTTCATAGTCAACCGGATATCTCGCGTCATCCGGATGACCAATGATCCGCACCTTTGGATGCCTCATTGCCTGCGTATAAGCCAGGGTGTTGGCCACAGCGCTCCCCGGCTTCAGATTAGGATGATGAATGCTGGCGATCGCATAATCCAGACCGTCCAATATGTCATCCGGAAGATCAATGTTTCCAGCAAAATCTACAATATTTACTTCCGCGCCATAACAGATCCGAACCCCCGCACGAAACTCCAGAGCGTAAGCCAGGCTTCTGAAGTACGATTCTGTGCCAGCCGCAACAGTTGCGGGACCGTGATCGGTGATGCCCAGCACCTGAATTCCCTTCGCTGCAGCGGCCTTCGCCATATCCGCGATGGTACTCGAGGTACCGTGCCCGCTGGCGATTGAATGAGTATGCATGTCGCACACGTACATTTCTGTCCTTCCTCCCTATCCTGCTTCCCGCTCAGTTGTCAATCCTCCTCCTGGAGCCGTGCGGTTCCTTCAGGATGTCGCGGATCACCTCCTGGCGGACTCCCTCACTCCGGATATTCTCCGCTTTATAATCCGCGTATCTGGCTGAAACATACAGAAAATCGGACAGACGGTTCATGTACTGCATCGCCTTCTTATCTGCTACAAACTTCTGCGCGACGACACGAAACCTTCGCTCTGCTCTCCGCGCAACCGCCCGGGCCACATCCAGCCTTGCGGATTCTTCGCATCCGCCGTAGAGCACAAAATCTTTCACCCGCGGAAAAGAATCCTCCGTAGCATCGATCCACCCTTCCAGCTTCTGCGTCTCCGATTCCTCAAAACGGTATTCCCGCTTCATAGGCGCGGCCACCCCGGACATCATGAACATCAGCGTCTTCTGAATATGGGTCAGTCTTTCCCAGAGCTCATCGTCCGCAAGAACCTTTGCCATGCCGATCTGGCTGTTCAATTCGTCTATGGTGCCGAGGAGTTCAATTCTGTCATCCGTCTTCAGAACGCTCTGTCCGTTCAGAAGAGATGTCCTTCCGTTATCACCGTTTTTCGTATAGATTTTCATTGATTGTCTGTCCTTCATATGAATTTCATATACCGGTATATCTGAAATGCCTCTGTCCGGAGCCTCTCCCTGAGGAGTATAGAACAATAAGGCTCTACTCCAGGTCTCTGAGGCACTGTTTTTTCATCACTCTCGCGCTGTTGGAGCCGATGATCCTGCATGCGGCAAAGGTCGGCATATGGACGCTGCACACGCACTCCCCCGGCCTCCGGCCCCGCATCTGAAAGGAAACATTCTCACCGGATATCCCGATGCCAGAACCCATCATCGAGGCATTGCACGCGTCAGACGCCAGAATGTCCGCGTCTGACTCATCCATCTCAAATACCTCAGACGCAACATTCTCTTCCTCGATTCCCGCCTGTATCTCCCGCAGAAAATCATTGTCCGCGCGATGTGTATAAATAAAAATTGATGGTCTCTGGCTGATCATCTCTTCTCGCCTCCGTAGGAGAGCACCAGTCCGGTCGCGACCGCGTTCCTCGGTCCCTCCGTTCCTCTGATGTTTCCTCTGCCGCAGACAATTCCGTATCCGGCGAATTCTTCCATCAGCATCTCCGGAATCTCAAAATCCGCTGCCGAACCTCCTACAAGAACCACATTTGATATTTTCCGCAGATTGTGATCCGGAGCCACATAGCGCAAAGCTCGCAGCGCATTGGTGAGGAATACCTTTTTCTTTGCTTCACGGCGGATCTCACGGATCCGCTCCATCGGGACATCCTTTTCCACACGGACCAGCCCCGACTCCGTGAGCAGTACCACTCTTCCGTAAAACCTCGGGTCGATGGATTCCTGCACGAAATACATCTCGCCGTTTTCCATTCTCATATGAAAGAGACTCTCAACCTTCGCCAGCGGATATTTTTTGATCTGCTCCGCCATGTAGCGGTTGTCCAGACCCAGCTCTGTCTGAATCAGCATGGATACCAGTTCCCCGGCACCCGCCTGATGCGTCAGCGATACGCTTCCGTTTTCCCGGATAATCGCGGCATCGGTCGATCCGCCTCCCATATCCAGGATAGCGAGCGGAAGGGCAGTGCCCGGCGTCGTAAGCGCTCCCAGGCTCGCCATGACCGCTTCCACACCCGCAACCGTCGTCCGGGTGTGCAGCACCTCCGACAGCTTCTCCGCGATCTGCCGCATGGGAAGCTGCTGCGTACGCACCATCGCGGCGATTCCCACCGCCTTCTCCAGGCAGGTCTCGCCGGCAAGCGCTCCGGAAATCAGTACCGGCGCAAGCGTGTCCACTGCCAGAATATCCGTGATATGAATATCCGCATCTGCTTCTCCGCTTACTTCACTCATGCTCTTCCGGATGCGGCTGAGCATATTTCCTACGTTGGTGTCCGCCTGGCCGGTCACATCACGGATTCTGCCCGCATCACCGACCGCTTTCATGATCTTATCTGCACCTTCGTCCAGAGAAATTCTGATCGGATGTTCCGCATCCAGATAAATCTCTCCGGCTGGAAGCACATTCTCCCGGATGTCTCCGTTCGGCGTCCGGATCACAACTGCGCTCCGGTTTCCAATCAGGCTCTTGGCAATCGGTGTCACGGTCCGCGTCTCATCCGCATTGAGATGAAGCAGTGTGGCAATGCCGTAGGGATTTGAGAGCATCCGGATAAACTGACCGGGAAGAGCTACCTCAATCGCCGCCATCTTGCCGTCCGGGATCTTGTCGATTCTCTTCACCTCATCGACGATAGGAATCTTCCGCGTAAGACGGTTCTCCACAAGAACCGCTTCGTCCGCCTGAAGAATCATCCCGACCACATTCAGCCGTCCGGCCGTTTCATTAATCCTTCTTGCCACCTCTTCATAGCCGTGATTTCCCGGGACAAAGACAATGTACGGTGTCCCGGGCAGTCCCCGGTCCAGCCGTTCAAACGAGAGCAGTTCCCCCGCCGCCTGCCCGGCCCCGGCCGGAGTAGAGGGATTGTGCCCGATCATGGAAGAATCCGTGATGATCGTCTCCGTCAGCGTTTCCATCGCCGTGTCGCCGATAACCGGAGCCGCTTCGTTCAGCCGTATCAGGTCAATCCCGGAAACTTCCCTGCCGATCCGGCCCATGGCTTCCTTCAGAGCCGCAAGGATCCCGTGAATATTTGCCGCGGTTCCCTTGGTCCCCGTCGTCATGACCGAAGCCCCGGACAGGAAGCGCAAATTCTCCCCTTCACTGTATTCTCCGATACAGACCTCTGTTGTGGAATTTCCGATATCTACACCTGCTACTATGCTCAAAGCCCTAACCTCGCGGATATTTTCTGATGGATATTTTCTGATGGAAATTTTTTGATGGATATTTTCTGATGAAAATTACGATAATATATTCCAAAAGCAGCTCCTGTAGTAACCGCCCATGCCATGCAAGCGGAGCGCCGCAATATGTATAAAGCCACCTGCTCCGCTGCTTCGCAGCTGCCACATGCGACCGGCTTCGTCGGCCTGCCGCATCTTTCAGGCATGCCGTTTTCCGTGCGCGCTTACTTCTGATCCGGAAGCAGGATCCCCCTCTTTTCGTACACCTCAGCCGCCTCCAGAACAAGCTTCGCGCAGTTCGGCGCCTGATATTTTTCCAGAAGTTCCTCTGCCATCCGTGCAAGCTCTGTCTTCGTCGCCCGGTTCGGTCTGAGCTTGTTGTACATTCTGAGGATCACATCATCTGGTACATTGGTCAGCTCCGCCGCACGCTCGAAGTTTTTCTTCATCGGGGCATTACCTGCCTGATCCGCAACCTCTCCCTGAGCACGGAGCATCTCCGCGGAGATCTTGATGTCATCGGGAGCCACATGTCCCTTCCTCACCTCATCCAGTGAAAGCTCATCCAGCTTCTTCCCGGTTCTGGAAGTAATACGGTCTCTCTCATGTTCACCCAAAGGATACTGCATCATTTTTCCTCCCATTCAATGATTCCGAGCTTCGGATCCAGCTGCTCCGTCTCCGCGATATGCATGATTGCCGCCTTTACCTGATACTTCGGTCTGACCATCGGATCATTGACAGACGGAATCGGCGTAACATTCTCCCCTTTGACGTACTTCGCTGCATTCTGTCCGATTCTCCGGTACGTCTCCAGTGTCATCAGCGGTGCCTGCGGAAAAAGCTCCAGATTGGAAAGCGGGTACAGGTCTTTCTGGCTGATTACGGTCGTTCCCTTGGACTGAATTCCGATACCGATTCCGGAACCCGACAGCTTTGCAGATTCAAGCGCCATAAAACCGACGTCTGATGTGTCAAGGACTTTCACCACACGGGGGATCATCCCCTCTTCCTCAATTCCAGCCCTTACATTCCGGATGACCTCGTCGAGCGGAATTCCGCCGATAGTTTTCTTGATCTCCCTCTGGAACGCGGCGCCCACGCCGATGACGATCTCCTTCGGATCCGTGCCCTTCTCCGCCTTTCTGTATGCGGAGTAATCACTCTTATTCTCATTGATTCTGGTTCTGCCCGCCATGGAGGGAATATCGTCCTCCCCAAGCTCCCCGGCAACTACCCTGCGGAAACCGTTTGCGTCGTAAGCCGAACCGGAATTCCCGCGGCTTCGGATCTGACGGACAACCTCTTCTGTAATTTTCTCAATTAATTCCTGTGAAACCTGCATGCTGTCCTCCTAAATATCCATAGGATTGATACGATGCGGGATACGCTTGATCTCTTCCCAGCGCTTCCCTTCCACACGATACCCGGTTCCCGGTCCCATATAATCGTTCGGCGTATTCACCCCGGACATCACATGGAAATCGCTGTCGAGGATCGCCGCAGTCTGCATGTAATCGCCAATCACACGCTGCTTCAGCATGGAGAGCACGCTCTCCGCGACATCCGTGAAGCCACTGTCGGCGAGCGCCTTCACCACATCGATCCCGGTGATGCCCCGCTTCATAACATCTTCCGCCGACATCAGATCCGCCGCGACATCTCTCGGAAGTGTATCCTTGCTGCCGTGGGCATACGTGATCGCATCCACCTGTTCGTCGGACACCTCCGCGAGACCGAGCTGGCGGAACACCGCCTGAACAGCCTTTGCTGCCTTATTGCGGACGGCTATGACATCCTCTTCCTTTACCGGTCTCAGGCCGCCGTCCACCTGCATGTCACGCTGAAAGACGTTGTAATCGTCGAAGTCTTCCGCGTCAAAATTGGAACCTGCAAACATATTGTCATAGTTCGGCTCCGCTGCGTAGCCCGAGAAAATGAAGTCAGTCCCCGGAAGGAACTGCAGCATCGTTCTCGCGGTGCGGCGCATATCGGAGTTGGAAAAGCTCTGATCATTCGACGAAGCGCACTCAAGCCCGAGAAGTGCCGCCACAAGATTTTCTCCCAGAACCTCCCGGATACCCGCAGGCACCGATCCCGGTATGCCGATGCAGCTGACAGAGCCGTTCTGAATCCCCTGACTTCCGCAGCCCTTCGTCACATAGAGGCATCTGCACTCCAGATAGAGCATGGATTTCATCTCGCTGCTTCCCATCAGTACCTCGGAGCCTGATCCGGAGGTAAAGCGGACCTTCAGTCCTCTGGATGCGTAGGATGAATTCAGAAACGCCTTTGAATAAGGCGTATCGTCGCCGTCGATAAATACCTTCTCCGTTCCGTATACCGAGAGCGTCTCCGCATAAGTCGTAAGTCCCCGGATTCCGAGTTCCAGCTCGGTTGCCTCCTCTGATGAGCACTGCGTCAGTACACCCGGCCGGCCGACCTGCGAACCGATCAGAAGACCCATGGCGTCAAGCGGCGCGTATCTCGCGACACCCATCGTCGTCTCCTCCTCCGCAAATCCCCGGAGCGCGCCCTCCGCCGCATCGGCCGCAATCTGAACCGGATCATCCTTCAGATTGGTGATATGCGCCTGATTTCCGGGTTTCTTCCTCGCGCGCATCTTCTGCATGCCCATCATCAGCTCAACCACATTAAGCTCATTGATGACTTCCGTCATCTTCGCCGGCGTGATTCCGGAGATCACCTCCAGAACCTCTTTCCTTGACACATGAATATCCACAATCATCTTCGCGATATCCAGCGCCGATATCTTCATGGACTGTTCCGCGCGTGCGATATTGATGGCGTAATCCGCGATGAAGGTATCCAGGAAGTCAAAATCTTCCCGCTTCTTTCCATCCAACTCAACGATCTGCCCGTTCTCCACCCGGACAGACGGCTTCGGATCATACGGACTCTTCATGGCGACAAAGCCCATCTCCGGCCATTCATTGATATAGCCATCCTTATTTACCGGACGCTGGTCCAGAACCTCAAATCTCTTTGATCTTCTCATGCTTCATTTTCTCCGCAATGTCTGAAATCACGTGAACATGTCATTTGATCCCGGCGCAATAATCACCGAAATCGGATGCGGGGCACTTAACAACTGCCCCCGGAAAGTCCGAAACCCCATGTCCCGGACAGGATAAAAACCCAGAGCATCTGCCTGTCTCAACCCGACAGTGCCACTCATAGTATTTGGATCCATTATACATCCCGGATGATCGTTTATCAATAGAAACAGGGTCGAATCTTTCAAAAAACCACATTTATCAGGGAATAACTCAACACAATTCCACAATATCAGCTGTTCATATATCAGTAGTTCTTGCAAATACAACCCGTCTGCATTTTTTCTCCGCAACAACTAAACAACGAGATAAAACACGCTACGCGAGTTTTATCTCGCTATCGCGACGCTCGTCACACACGAATACTTCGCATTCGGCTGCGGCTCACTGTTCGCATAAAAAAATGGCGGAGATACACAAAGTATCCATCCGCCATGATGTTCCATCGGCCCTTTAACCGACTCTTTAATCAACCCTATAAATTCTAAAGATGATGTGATGTGACGATTCAGCACTCCACTCTCGAGAACATGCAGTTCTCCCGATGTGAGGAGTCCGGGCGCCTTCGGCTCCGGAACACGTCACGCCTGCCCGGTAATCTCCGCGAAAACCTTCAGGCCAAACTCCGCCACGTCATTGTCCTGCTCACCGGTTCCCCCGCTTACGCCGAGACCTCCGACGATCTTGTCTCCGATCTTCAACGGTACGCCGCCGCCGAATCCGATGATTCTCCCGTTGTTCATGGACTCAAGCCCGTAGAAGGTGCCTCCGGGCTGTATCATCTCATGGACCTGCATCGTTGACATCTTCACCGCGACCGCAGTATAGGCCTTCTGGGTCGCGACCTCATAACTCACAAGGAAGGCATCCTCCATCACATGAACTGCAATCGGATTGCCATGGGCATCATCGACCGCAATGACACAGGCGAGTCCCTTCTGCCTAGCATATTCCTCCACCCGGTCCATAAGAACCTTCGCCGTCTTCAGAGGAATGCTGCCTCTGATCTGACTCACGATATTTTCCGTCATCCTGTTCTGATCCATACTTCCACCCCGGAATACCCGCCGGATTGCGCACGCGCAAAGCACGCGGCAGTCCGCATCACCATATCATACATACCCTGGCATCATAAAAATCATGATATCAGGCAAATCATGAAAAAATCTGTCACTCAGACTTCTGCATTTCATTTCAAGTATACGAGTATCCGGTCGAAATGTCAATAAAACCACAAAATTCCAACAAAATGTTCATTTTTGTATTTTTCTTTCCGCCACAAAAAGACAGAGATCCCTCTCTTTCCTTTGTCATCCGACAAAACAGAGGGAGATCCCCGTCCTATTCTTCACAGCCCTATCCGCTTCAAATTACAAAATCCCAATAAGTATCCTTATCGGTGCCCTGCGATGGGCCGTGTGAATACTCCAGCTCCGGCGCCCTCGCGCTGACCTTCATATCCGCGGGAACCGACCGGACCACAAACGTGTTGCCGCCGATGGTCACATTGTCACCGATGACGGTATTTCCTCCGAGCACTGATGTGCCGGAATAGATCGTGACATTGTTGCCGATCGTAGGATGCCTCTTCACGCCCTTCAGTGCCTGCCCTTTTCTCGTTGACAGGCCGCCCAGTGTCACGCCCTGATAGATCTTGACATGGTCGCCGATCTCGGTTGTCTCGCCGATGACGATGCCGGTACCGTGATCGATGAAAAAATATTTTCCGATGGTCGCGCCGGGATGAATGTCGATCCCCGTCTTGCCATGCGCATATTCTGTCATAATCCGCGGAATCAGCGGAACCTTCAGATTCCACAGTTCATGGGCGATCCGGTAGACGGTAATTGCCATCAGACCGGGATAGCTGAGGATAATTTCGTCAAAACTGTATGCCGCAGGATCGCCTTCATAGAAAGCCTGTATGTCTGTAGCCAGAATTTCCCGCAGCTTCGGAAGCTGATCGAGAAAATCATCGACAATCTTCTCCGCCCTCTGCAGCAAAACGGACCGCTCACACTCCTCACAGATTTCCTGTGTGCCGAGCGCAATGGCCACCTGCTTTGTCAGATGATACTGCACAAACTCAATTTTTTCGCCGACCGTATATTTCACGTATTCAGCCCGCACCCTGCTGTTGTCATAATATCCCGGAAAAAGGATCTCACGCACCTTCTGCAGCACATCGATCAATGTCTCCCGGTTCAGGATATTTGTCACATTCAGACGGGTGCTGACCGGATATTCCCGATAGCTTTTCAGCATCTCCTCGACCAGAGCCTCCGTCTTTTCGCTTGTGGCCTCCTTATTCTTCATGAACTTGTCAAGCTCATTTGTCATCTCTTTTACCTCATCATTCATAAAGCACCCTCCTCAACTCTCATCCGCACCGGGTATCCTTATTCCTTCTCTTTCATCGCTTCAGCTTTTATCTCCATGATTTTCTTCAGCGATTCCGTATAAGGCGGTCTCGCAATTCCGTATTCCGTCACAATCGCGGTGATCAGCTCATGATCCGTTACGTCAAAGGCGGGATTGTAGACCTTGACTCCCTCCGGCGCCATTCTCTTCTTGTACCACATCTCGGTTACCTCTTCCGGCTTTCTCTGCTCGATGCGGATTTTGCTGCCGTCCGGCGTATTCATATCAATTGTGGAAGTCGGAGCCATGATGTACATCGGAACGCCATAATGCTTTGCCACGATAGCAACAACCGAGGTCCCGATCTTGTTTGCGGTATCTCCGTTCGCCGCCACACGGTCACAGCCGACAAAAACAGCCTGAACCTTACCCTCCTTCATCAGAGAGCTGGACATGTTGTCACAGATGACGGTCGTATGGATTCCGGAATCCATCAGTTCCTTCGCCGTCAGCCGCGCGCCCTGAAGCACCGGACGGGTTTCGTCGCAGTACACATGGAAATGATAGCCCTTTTCCTGCCCGAGATACATCGGCGCCGTCGCCATGCCGTAGCGTGTCGCGGCAAGCTTTCCGGCATTGCAGTGCGTCAGCAGTCCGTCCCCGGGCTTCACAAGGGTCAGGCCGTACTCGCCAAGCTTATGGCAGGCCCAGATATCCTCTTCCTGAATCCGGACGGCCTCACGGTGCAGAGCCTCCACAATCTCCGGAACCGTTTTGTCCCGGTTCTTCTGTGCCGTCTTGTCAAGCATGTTCAAAGCCCATGACAAATTCACCGCTGTCGGTCTTGAAGAATCCAGATAATCCTTTGCCTTGACAAACTCCGGATAAAAGTCATCAAAGCTCTTCGCGTGCGCGCCGATCTCCTTTGCGGCGAGATAAAGTCCGAAGCCCGCCGTCACCCCGATCGCCGGCGCTCCTCTGACCTGAAGCGTATAGATAGCGTCCCAGATCTGATTCTGCGTGGTCAGACGAATCGTCTTTGTCTCATAGGGAAGGAGAGTCTGGTCAATAATGATAATCTGACTGTTCTCATCATCCAGGGAAACGGTGTCAATATCCATGATGCTCTGTTTTTTACTCATTACAAAATCCTCTTTCTCTCTATATTATATGTATAAATTCGTGCTCATACCTGTTGTCGTCGCTAATGTTCTTGCCCACCGGTGAGCAAGCTCCCCGTGGACCAAGAACATTGCGACTGGACTCATGCTGTAACGCCCACACGATAATCGTGCCACACACTGTATAAGTCCCCGCGTCACTTCGCTGCTTCGCAGCTTCCGTGCTGGACTTATGCAGTAAACCTCATACGATAAGTCGTGACACATACTGTATAAAGCCAGCTGCTCCGTTGCTTCGCAACTCCCGCAGCTGCCACATGTATTCGCATTCTCGCGGTGTTTCACACCGCTCCATGCTCATACATGTTAGCGTCGTTCAAGCATGCAGTTTTCTGTGCATGCTTCGCATGCCCAAAAACTGCCCGCTTGACGACGGCTTTATACAGTAAATCCGACTAAAACAGTACAGTTTCAACTATATCATCTTTCTTACATCAAGTGAACCTGTTTTTCGTATTTTCCTCTTTACCTTTTCATTCTGTCTTTCTTTTTTCTTTCTGTCTTTTTTCTGGAGGCTTCTTCCTGCCGGCGGAGCTGTGGTTTGGATGTGTCGTGTCTGTCCGTGAACAACCGAAGAGCGTGGAATCCTTCCCGTACCTTCTATTGTCAACACTACAGCGGGATGCTATATTGTATACGACACTGAATGAGAAATAAACCGGAGGATAAATAAAAAGTGAAGAATTTGCTCGTAGCTCAATCCGGCGGACCAACTTCCGCCATCAACGCAACCCTTGCCGGGATCATTAGCTGTGCACAGATTTCAGACCAGATCGACAATATCTATGGTGCCGTGAACGGTATCGAGGGTGTGATGGAGGAAAATTTCATCGACCTCCGCGACAAGATCGATAATTCCGAGGCACTTCAGCTCCTGTCCCAGACACCGGCCGCTGCTCTCGGCTCCTGCCGCCTGAAGCTGAAGGATCAGAAGCAGCTCGCGCGCATCATCGATATTCTTCAGAAGAATTCCATCTCTTATTTTATCTATATTGGCGGCAACGATTCCATGGATACCATTGCCAAGCTCTCCCTGTACTGCCGTGTACACAATATCACCGGGATCTCCATCATGGGAGCACCGAAGACCATTGACAATGATCTCTGCGGCACGGATCACTGCCCGGGGTTCGGATCTGCGGCCAAATATATCGCCACGACCTTCTCAGAGCTGGAGCGCGACTGCCATGTATACGCCAAGAAGGCGGTCACCATCGTTGAAGTGATGGGAAGAAACGCCGGATGGCTTACCGCCGCCTCCGCGCTCTCCCGTCTGAACGGCGGAAAAGGTCCCGATTTGATTTACCTCTGCGAGAGTCCTTTTTACCCGGAATCCTTCATCCAGGATGTACAGCAGAAGCTTTCCGAGGAGGACGCTGTACTGGTCGCCGTCAGTGAAGGCGTAAAGCTTTCGGACGGAAGATATGTCTCCGAAATCGTCCAGACTAAGGCGACCGACAATTTCGGCCATTCCTATATCGCAGGGGCTTCCTCTGTTCTGGAGACACTCGTTCGCAATAAAATCGGCTGCAAGGTTCGATCCATCGAGCTGAACCTCATGCAGCGCTGCGCCTCCCACCTTCAGAGCGCAACCGATGAAGACGAGTCGCGTATGGTCGGAATGAAAGCAGTTCAGGCCGCTCTGAATGGCGAAAGCGGCAAAATGGCTTCCATCATCCGCACATCCGATAAGCCGTACCGCGTGGCCTACGGCCTTGTCGATATCGATGTCGCTGCAAATGCTGAGAAAAAAGTCCCTGCGGACTGGATCAACAAATCCGGAAACGATGTGACTCAGAAGATGATCGATTACCTGAAACCACTGATCCAGGGTGAGAGCCGTATCGTATGGAAAAACGGCATCCCGGAAACAATGATCCTGTACTGACGTCACACATTCGTTTGAACAGGAATCCTGATGAACCGGGGGGGGGCGCCCCCCGGGGGTGGGGCGGCCCCCGGGGGGTGTGTTTGACATCCCGCCCCGCGCGGGTAAA
>NZ_JBQKIK010000032.1:0-31269 GCF_052117805.1 Bilifractor sp. LCP21S3_F8
CCATCCTTATCAGCCCACTATCTGAAAGTTCGTGTAAACTATTGAACCGCCGTATACCGAACGGTACGTACGGTGGTGTGGAAGGGGAGGGTAAAATCTCCCCTATCCGATTGATCGTTTTTCTATAGAATTTCGTGGGCAAAAGTAATATAATACAAATCACATGAGAAATTGCCAGGAGATATGGCCGCTGAAAAAATTACATTGACAAATGAAAATGAGCATTCATATATCCTGGACAGATTCAGTGATGATGGAAAAGGGGAAGAATATGAAAAGAAAAAGGTTTGTTCAGCTATTAGCAGTGGTAACAGCGGCTGCGACGTTGTTTACAGCCTCGCCTGTTTTTGCTGCGGATGAGAATGGTTCTGTTGTATCTTCGGGAGCCGGAACGATAGAAGGAGCGTCAGGCCCCGCGACGGACAGCAGCAGTACCGCAGAGAACGGTGCAGCGGAGAGCAAGACCACGGTTACATCCGCGGGCAGTGAAACGGCGGGTAGTTCATCTTCAGGGAGTACCGATACAACAGAGACCGGAAGTCCGGCTGCCGAAAACAAAAATTCCGGCGGCAACGCGGCGGAGAGCACGGTGACGACTGCACCGAAGGAACCAGAAAGCACAGAGGCAGATTCCGCATCCGATTCATCGGAAACGAAGGATACTTCTGAGGAGTCTGAAGAAGAGAAGGAAGAGACAGAGGAGAAAGACGATAAAGACGACGCTCAGGAGATACCCGTTGTCAGCTATGCGGCTCATGTTCAGCAGAAGGGGTGGCCGGCAGAGGATGCCGTTTCCGGAACAGAAGCTCAGACTTATGCGGGATTTACGGGCAAGGGTCTTCGTGTTGAGGCAATCAGGGCCAGCGTGAAAGGCGATCAGAATCTCGGCATCACATACAACACTTATGTGCAGCAGAGGAGATGGACCGGATGGCAGAGCGACGGGGCAGCTGCGGGAACGACGGGACAGAGCCTCAGGGTCGAGGCAATCGTCATGAAGCTGACCGGATCCGATGCAGACAAGTACGATCTCTATTACCGCGCGCATGTGGAGAGCTTCGGTTGGCTTGCGTGGGCGAAAAACGGCGAGCTGGCCGGCACAACGAATCTAAGCCGCCGCGTCGAGGCATATGAGGTCGCAATTGTGAAGAAGGGAGAGGCGGCACCTGCGAGATCTTCCGCACGGAATGTCGCATATCTCACCGTTCCGACAGTAACCTATCAGACCCATGTGCAGAGATACGGATGGGGCCAGGGAGAGGTATCGAACGGCGCACTTAGCGGGACGACCGGACAGGGACTGCGGATGGAGGCGCTGAAGATCCATCTGAACAAGACGACCGGATTCACGGGTGGTATTTCATACTGTTCCCATATACAGAGACTCGGATGGGAACAGAACTGGAAGTCTGACGGAGCGCTGTCCGGAACAGAGGGAAAGGGACTTCGTCTGGAGGCGATCCGGATCCGGCTGACCGGTGAGATGGCAAATTGCTTTGATGTGTATTATCGCACGCATGTGCAGAGATTCGGCTGGACCGGATGGGCGTCAAACGGGGCGGACTGCGGATCCGCCGGCTATGGATATCGCCTGGAGGCAATTGAGATCCGAATAGTGGCCAAGGGATGCAGCGCGCCCGGAAGTACGGCAAACACATTCCATCAATACACGATCCGGGACACCTATCCGCAGGCCTGCGCAAGACTGGATCAGGTGGGATGGAATCTGCGCAGTGCACTGAATGCTGCCGCGGGACTCCGGTACGTCAGCACCTCTTACGCACTGACGGCTTCCAATGTCAGCACAATCGCAAGCTACGGCTTTACTACAGGAGGCGGCGACTGTTATGTGATGGCATGCTGCTTCTATGAGATGGCGAAAGCACTCGGATATGATGCACATGTTATGTTTGGATATGTTCCGCTTCGCGCCGGAGGGCTCGGTGTACATTCGTGGGTAGAAATTGACAACTACCAGGGAGGTACCGGAGTGTTCGATCCGGATTTCCAGCATGAAAGCGGCAGTGACGGCTTCAATCTCTATTACGGCAAACCCGGAACATGGAGATATACAAGCGGAAGCAGAATAAACTAACTGGATGTCTGCTGTCCAGGACCGCAATATTGCATCAGGCAATTATGACACCAATAAGACTGCGTTTAAAATCACATCAATATCAGGAGATATATTCATGAAAAAGAAATTCCAGCACAACATTACCAGAATCCCGCTTACAGCGATGACGGTCATCCTCACAGGCTCTGCGCTTCTTCTGGGAGGCTGCGGAAAAACTTCCGCTCCTGCGTCATCTGCCGTTTCAGTGACAGAAACACCGGCAGCGCTTGAGGCGGTTGTCTCTTCAAGTACCGGTTCGGTTTCTTCCTCTTCCGCAGAAAAGGAGGAGGAAAAAATCATCGGTACAAAGGCGGAAGGCGCAAATATCGTACATATGGAGCTGACGAATGACACCGGAAAGGCTATTACTGGTTTTTCCGTGAAATACGCAGGGCAGGAAGCATATGGCAGCAATATGCTTCCATCAGGTGAAAAATTCGCAGCCGGTGAAACCCGTACACTTTATTATGACGAATCCGAAGCTCTCAAGTCGGTGAATTCGGAGGATTCATCCGATTCCGCCCCGGTCGTTAATCCGGACTATTCGATTCGTCTGACTTTTGATGATCAATCAGAGCTTGAACTGCATTCCGTACCTGTCAACGACATCAAGACAGCATCCATTATGCTGAATACGGATGGATCCTTCCTGTTTCTGAAGTATGTTTCCCTGTCAACAGGTGAAACCATCAGTACAGAGGATGCAGAGAAGGCGGCTCTGGAGGCATCCAAGGCAACACCTTCTCCGGATCCGACGCAGGCGGCGACAGAAACACCAGCAGCCGAGGCTCCCGTTGCAGAGCAGGGCACAACAGATCAGGCAGCTGCCGGACAGGCTGCAGCACCTGAGGAGAGCAGTACGTACACGGCTCCGTCGGATACTTATTCCGACCCGTCGGCTTCTTATACGGCACCTTCAACGACGGATACGACCGATTCCGGCGCCGGACAGGCTGAGGCAACGCCGGCTCCGGTTGCTACGGATCAGGGAGCGGACTCAGGCGAAGGATGTATTGACGACGGACTGACCTGGTAAAGGACAGGATATGTTTATGGAGGACGCAGGCAGGGTTGTAGTGCACATGGTGCACGCGGGCTGATGCCTGTGTTTTCCTTGTCTACCTGTACCGTTATCATATTGCAAATATCCCGTCTGTATATTACGTTTCCGAGGAGGAGACCATGTCACTGACATCAAATCTTTTTTTTCTCTTTCTGGCAGTCTGTCTGCTCTGTTATTATCTGGTGCCGCGTGGCCGGCGTTGGGTTGTGCTTCTTGCGGCGAGCATTGTCTTCTATCTGTCCTGCGGCATTCCCGCATTCCTCTGTCTGTTGTATTCCGCAATTGTCACTTATCTGACAGGGATGGCAATCGGACGAATTTATGACAGATACACAGACAGGAAGGAATCCCGCAAGAGGGCGAGAAGAATTGTTATTCTCGGCATGGTGCTTGATTTTGCCATGCTGGGTGTGTTGAAATACACCAATGATATTCTGGGAATTTTCGGTCAGATTCTTCATGGGGATTTTTCCCTGAAGGGTATTCTGCTTCCTCTTGGAATCTCCTACTACACTTTTCAGACGGTGAGTTATATTCTGGACGTATACTGGAAACGAACCGGGGCAGAGAAGAATTTTTTCCATTATATGCTGTTTGTTTCGTTCTTTCCGCAGCTGGTTCAGGGACCCATCGGAAGGTACAAGACCTTAATGCCGCAGCTGCTCGAAGGACACGAATTATCTTTCCGGAATCTCAGATTTGGTCTGATGCGTATGGTATGGGGACTGTTCAAGAGCATGCTTCTGGCAGGTTGGGCAGGACTTTATCGTAAGGCCATCTGTGCCGACCTTGACCGATTTTCCGGTATCGCGATATTTATCGTACTTCTGTACTCCGTTGAACTGTATGGCAGTTTCTCGGGAGGCATTGATTTTGTTCTTGGAATCGCTGAACTTTTCGGGGTCCGTCTGGATGAAAATTTCCGGCGTCCCTATTTTTCGGTATCCATTTCCGATTTCTGGCGCCGCTGGCATATCACCCTCGGTACATGGATGCGTGACTATGTCATGTACCCCCTGACTCTTTCCCGGTGGATGGGCAAGGTCGGAAAAAATGCCAGAAAACGCTTCGGCAAGAGAACTGGGCTCCTGATCCCGATGTGCATCTCGAGTATCATCGTTTTTTTTGTGGTCGGACTCTGGCATGGAGCCGCCCTCAACAACATCGGGTGGGGACTGTATAACGGTGTGCTCATTGCCGCGAGCAACCTTCTTGGTGACTCCTTCCGGAAATGGAAAACGGCTCTTCGTGTCAACGAAAAATCGATGTATTGGAAATTCTTTACCATCATCCGGACGTTTATCCTTGTAAACATCGGCTGGCTCTTTGACACCACAAAGAATTTTGGAGAAGCTGTGAAGGTAATTTATTTCAGCTTCACAAGACTGCACCCCTCCGAGTTTTTATCTATTGCTGCCGGCAGGCTCGGCGCCTCTTACACGCCGACGGCATTGATCATTCTGGGATCCGGCGTCGTTCTGCTGTTTATCATCAGCCTTCTTCAGGAACAGGGGATGCAGGTCCGGGAATGTCTTTCCCGACGCCCGGTTCTCGTACAGGTTCTGATCTTTACCGCTCTGTTGGCTGTGACTGCTCTGCTTTCGCCAATGGCGGCAGAAAGAGGTTTTATCTATGCACAATACTAAAATTTTCACTGTGCTGAAGTTTGTGGGCTGTGTGGCGGTTTTTACTGCCATACTGCTGGTTCTCGACCTGCTTTTGTATCCTTGCACGTATGTCCGCAATGACGTGCATGCTCTGGCATCCGGGCAGAACGATGTGGTCATTCTCGGAACCTCCAACTCACGCATGGGCATTGATCCGGATACTTTGCTGAAGGGAACGGGTCTGAAGGGACATAACCTGGCGAACGGAGGAGAGTATCTGTGCGATTCCTACTATATGCTGAAGCTGGCTGTGGAAGAGAACCGGCCATCTACAGTGATCCTGGATGTTGATCCGGGATATCTTGTGACGGAAAAGGAAAAGGGGAACAACTACCTGCTCTTTTATCACGAATTTCCGTTTTCAGCGGCAAAACTCAGCTATCTGGCTGCAATTATGCCGGAAAGCGATTTCCGGGCACTGTTGTTTCCATCCTATGAGTATCCTCTGAAGAGTATGCTTCCGCGGATTCCATCCAATGTGAGGGTGAAACTGAGCGGCGATTACAGTGCGGATCAGTTCAGCACAGCGAATATGGTCTATCATGCGGATGGATTTATTGAGCGTTATCCGGTTGCGGAAGAGAACTTTCCCGGCTGGAATCCGGTCCTTTTTGAAAAGGACAAGGTAAAGGAAGATAATATCTCCTATCTTAATAAGATAGTCCGTCTGTGCGATGAAAATAACATCCGGCTTGTTGCAACTACACTTCCCCAGCCGGATCGTTCGCTTGTGTCTTTTCCGGAAAATTATGAGGCCGCCTGGGATTACCTGAGTGATTATATGAAGAGAAACGGGGTAGAATATTACAACTTTAACCGCGAATACTACAGCAGTTTTTCGCATGACGTGTCCTGCTTCGTTGACTATGATGGGCATATGAACGGAGACAGTGCGGAAAAGTTTTCAGCTCTGTTAAGAGATATGCTGTTCGAAAAGAAATCGTAAAGCCGAAGCCTAGAAGGATCCTGAAATGGGAGAGGCGTCGAGACAGATTGTTATGGAGGAAAATATACATGGCAAAGCTTGTTATGGAATATCTGGAGGAGACGGCAAAGAAGTATCCGGATAAGGCCGCATATGTTGACAAGGATCGCACGATTACCTTTTCGGAAACGAGGCAGGAAGCTCTTCATGTCGCGGGTGCGCTGGTGAGGCGTCACCTCTTCAAAAAACCGGTGGCCGTGTACATGGACAAGCGTGTGGAATGTATACCCGCAATGCTCGGAATTGCATATAGCGGCAATTTTTATACAATCCTCGATACGCAGATGCCAGATACAAGGATCCGGCATATCCTGAATGTTCTGGATCCGGCGGTAATCCTCACGGACCGGTCGCACGAAAGTGCTGTCCTTTCCATTAAAGGCGATGCTGAGGTTCTGATCTATGAGAACGCACAGGAATCTGCTTGTGAGGAGGAGGAGATTCTGGGTGTCATGAACAAGGTTCTGCCCACGGATGTCTTATATGTGCTCTTCACCTCAGGCTCTACCGGAACGGCAAAGGGTGTCGTTACCCCGCACCGCGCAGTGGTAGACTATGTGGATGCGGCAACCGATGCCTTTCATTTCACAAGCCGCGATGTAATGGGCAACGAGGCGCCCCTGTATTTCGTGATGTCACTGCTTGATGTTTATTCTACGCTCCGAAACGGAAGCACTACCTGCATCATTCCCCGCCTTTACTTCTCCTTCCCCGCACTTCTGATGCGCTTTCTGGAAGAAAAAAAGGTGACCGTATTGTACTGGGTGCCGTCAGAGCTCGTGGTTCTGGCTAATCTGAAGGCTCTGAAGCTTTCGGATCTCTCCACTGTCCGAATGGTCATGTTCGGTGGAGAAATTATGCCGATCAAACAATTGAATATGTGGAGAGAGGCACTTCCTCAGGCTGATTTCATCAACCAGTACGGACCGACAGAAACTACTGACGGCGGGTCCTATTACTTTGTTGACCGGGAATTTCCGGAAAATGCGCGGCTCCCGATCGGAAAACCATTCCGGAACTACGATTTCATGATCCTGGATGAGAACAATCGGAGAATTACGGACAGTGCGGGGGGATCCGGTGAACTCTGTGTGCGCAGCAATTCCCTCACCTACGGATATTACAGGAATCAGGAGATGACAGACCGTGTTTTCACACAGAACCCTCTGAACTCCTGTTATGAGGAGAAGATCTATCATACGGGAGACCTCGTGCAGTATAACGACCAGGGAGAGATCATCTTTGTCGGCCGCAAGGATTTCCAGATCAAATATATGGGACAGAGGATTGAACTGGGCGACATCGAGGCAAATGTCTCCGCAATAAAAGGGGTTGAGGAAAACTGTTGTGTATACAACGAAGCGAAGAAGAGGATCGTTCTCTTCTATACAGGTAAGGCGGACGAATCTTTTGTAAACGAAGAACTGGCCAAGATGCTGCCGTCATATATGATCCCCGGGCGCCGCGTCCATCTCGATTCCATGCCACATAACCTGAATGGAAAAATCGACCGGGCAAAACTGAAAAGCAATGCCGCGGATCTCTGATTTTTGATGCAGCTGTCTCCCTTAGAATCCGATATTCTTATGTGATTCAAAGAGGAACGGAAAGCGGCATGGGTAAGAGGCAACAAGTGTGAAAAAATGTGATAAAAAGGAGAAAAACTGATGGATAATTCTATGGAAAAACTGATGAACATTCTGGATGAGATCAAACCCGGAGAGGATTTTACAAGAACAGATCTGGTTTCCGGAGGTGTATTGAAATCTTTTGATATGATGCTTCTGATCCAGGAAATTAATGATGCCTTTGATATTCAGATTCCTCTGGAGGATATCCTCCCGGAGAACTTCGAATCAGCGGAGAAGATTATGGAGACAATCCGGAAGCAGCTCTGAGACGTCCGGAAGCGGTTGAGATATATGGGGCTCTTTGAGATATGAGCTGGTGAGAGAAAGCTGTATGAAAAAGAAGTTTTTCGTTCAATCTATCATGGCGATCACTACCATAGGAATGCTGTTTACTGCGCTCCCGGTTCTGGCTGAGGACGTGGTACATTCTGCTGTTTCTTCGGTTTCTGTGTCTTCATCAGCGAATGAGACGGAAGAATCTGTGACTGCTGGATCCGGAAGCAGGACAGGTGGAAGCACATCAGCAAAGGAGGACTTCAGCAGGACGACAGAAGCTGGATCTAACCCATCGGAAACGAAGGAAACTTCTGAGAAGTCCGAAGAAGAAATAGAAGAAAAAGAGAGAGAAGACGCTCAGGGAATGCCTGTTGTCAGCTATGCCGCTCATGTTCAGCGGACAGGATGGCCGTACAAAGAGGTCATTTCCGAGGAAACCGCACAGACTTACGCGGGATATACGGGAAGAGGCCTTCGTGTTGAGGCAATCAGGGCCAGCGTGAAAGGCGACCAGAATCTCGGCATCACATACAACACTTATGTGCAGCAGAGGAGATGGACCGGATGGCAGAGCGACGGAGCAGCTGCGGGAACGACAGGACAAAGCCTCAGGGTCGAGGCAATCGTCATGAAGCTGACCGGAACCGATGCGGACAAGTACGATCTTTATTACCGCGCGCATGTGCAGAGCTTCGGCTGGCTTGCGTGGGCGAAAAACGGCGAGCTGGCCGGCACAACGAATCTGAGCCGCCGCGTCGAGGCGTATGAGGTGGCAGTTGTGAAGAAGGGAGAGTCGGCACCTGCGAGATCTGCCGCCCGTAACGTCGCTTATCTCACCGTTCCGACAGTAACCTATCAGACCCATGTGCAGAGATACGGATGGGGCCAGGGAGAGGTTTCGAACGGCGCTCTTAGCGGGACGACCGGACAGGGACTGCGGATGGAGGCGCTGAAGATCCATCTGAACAAGACAACCGGATTCACAGGCGGGATTTTGTACTGCTCACATATACAGAGACTTGGATGGGAACGGAACTGGAAGGCTGATGGAGAACTGTCCGGAACAGAAGGAAAGGGACTTCGCCTGGAGGCGATCCGGATCCGGCTGACTGGTGAGATGGCAGATTGTTTTGATGTGTATTATCGCACGCATGTTCAGAGATTCGGCTGGACCGGATGGGCGTCAAACGGGGCGGACTGCGGATCCGCCGGTTATGGGTATCGTCTGGAGGCGATGGAGATCCGTATAGTTGCCAAGGGATGCAGCGCACCCGGAAGTACGGCAAATACGTTCCATCAATACACAGTCCGGGATGCTTATCCACTGGCCTGCGCAAGACTGGATCAGATAGGATGGGATCTGAGAGCTGCATACAACTGGGCAAGAAATTTCAGATACATATCAATGGATATACCGTCGTCCAGAGGAGCCAGATACTTTGCTACTCTTGCCTTTACAAATCAGAGCGGTGATTGTTACGGAAAATCAGCTTCGTTTTATGAGATGGCAAAAGCTCTGGGTTATGATGCACACTGGGTTGTTGGCTATGTAGCAACATCGGGTGGAGGACGAGAAGAACATGGATGGGTGGAAATCGATAATTATAATGGTGGAACCCATGTATTTGATCCATCCTTTGAACAGGGAGTTCACAAGAATGGATTTGCGATTACTTACGGTCAGAAAGGTACCTGGAAATATCTCGACTACTCGAGACAGAATTGAGGAAACAAAAGGGAACCTGACAAATCGGAGAAATCGTGCTTATTTTATGGCGTGACATCTAACACGCGGTATCTAACAATCGAAGAAATAATGCTTATTTTATCGTATTTATTTTATCGTAGGATAAATGAACGGATTTACATCCTGCCAGCTGATCAGATGTCAGATGGCAGGATATTTTTTATGCGAACAGTAACCGGGATCATGATTTCTGTTTCAATATTGATACTTTATATAGATTTAGGCAATCGATTGTGATATTGTGATATGGATATTTTATATATGAAACAGAATTTTCGATAATGTGCATTTTTGAATGAGGTGGAAAGAATGCGGCAACCAAGACTGTGGATAGTTATTCCCTGCTATAATGAGCGCGATGTTCTCCCGTTAACCGCTCCATTATTTTTGAAGGAGTTGAATAAGCTGATCTCTGCCGGAAAAGTCAGTGAAGACAGCAGGATCTTATTTGTAAATGATGGCTCCAGAGATGATACATGGGACATCATTATGGGGTTATCGAAATCAGATGATCATTTCATCGGAATTTCGCAGTCACGTAACAGAGGACATCAGAATGCGGTTCTTGCCGGCCTTATGGAGGCAAAGGACAAGTGTGATATTACAATATCTATTGATTGTGACGGACAGGATGACATTTCGGCAATGGATAAGATGGTGGATGAATATCACAATGGAAGCGAAATTGTCTACGGGGTCCGTTCAAGCAGGAAAACCGATACCTGGTTTAAGCGTACAACTGCGCAGGGATTTTACCGGTTTCTCAATAATATGGGTGCGGAAGTTGTCTACAATCATGCGGATTATCGATTAGTAAGCGCAAGAGTCCTGGCACATTTTGCTGATTTTAAGGAAGTAAATATTTTCTTGCGCGGTATGTTCCCTCTGGTTGGTTTTAAAAGCACTTCTGTTTATTATGAACGTCATGAAAGGATGGCAGGGAAGAGTCATTACCCGCTCAGGAAAATGCTGGCACTTGCGTTTGATGGTATTACAAGTCTTTCCATCAAGCCTATCTCGATCATCTGTGGAATAGGCGTGGGGGTGAGTCTCATTGGCTTCATCGGCGTCATCTGGGCGATTGTAATGGCTGTGATCGGGAACACAGTTGCCGGATGGGCTTCCATTGTCTGTATCATTTGCTTTCTTGGAGGAATTCAGCTTCTCTCAATGGGAATAATAGGCGAATATGTGGGGAAGACATACCTGGAGTCAAAGCACAGGCCACGCTATATCATCAGCGAGAAAACCTGGGAACCGTTACCTGACAACAGGGAGGAAACTGATCGTGAAGAGTAATGCTTCTGAAGAGTCAGCGGATAAAGCACAACGGGTAATCGTTGTTATATTTATGGCAATAGCACTCGTTTGTGCTGTCGCTTTATTAGGATTGTTTCATCGGGAAGATAATCGTATTGAGGAAAAGAAACTGAATTCTTTCTCCGTTGGTGAGAGAAAGGAGATTGAATACAATATTGACTATCAGGGAGTGAGTAGTGACGGCTCCTATTTGGTGAAGGGCTGGTGTGTCAAACCGGGGGTCGAGTATTCCTTTTATAATTACGGGAATGACGCATACAGGAAAAGCGTATATAACAACATGCATATAGGCTTTACCGATGGAGAGACCGTTTATATACTTCCCACCAAACTGGAAAACAGGGACGATATAGATCAATATATTAATGATGGAATTGATTATCAATTCTGCGGCTTTCAGAGCAGACTTCCAAAAGAAAAGTCAGGTCGGATCAAAAAGGGGGCTCTTGTCCTCATTTGGAAAAATCCAGATGGTTCGCAGGAGCTTTATTATCTTTAAATGAGGATGAGGGATATGAAGAAAGATTCGGCAAAAAAAGTTATCTGGTATTTTGCTCTGTATGCCATGTTTTTCGTTCTGAGCTGCTATATGGTGAGCCGGGCGGATGACTTGGTTTTTCAGGCTGGTATTGAGCGCTTTGGCGGCTTTTCAGGCTGGGTGAAGTGGTTCTCGAATAACTGGGGTGGAAGAATTGTTCCGCAGGGACTTCTTGTTATCCTGCTGCAGTTTCCTCCGGTTGTTTTTTATTTGTTTAACGCTTTTGCATGGGTGTTGCTTGTTATCTATATAAAAAAAGTATTCGATGCGGATGGAGTGTTCCGCGCAGGCTTTATTTACGGCCTTATACCAGCACTTATTTTTATATTGATTCCGACAAGTGTCCTGACCGGGACGGTGTTCTGGAAATGTGCAAATGTCCTTTATCTTTGGGGAAGTGCAGCGCTTCTGGCGGCTGTTTATCCGCTGGTGAAATTTATTTATGGACAGAAAATCACAGTACCGGATTATGTTATTTCGGTAATAGGAGCTGTTTATGCCTCGAGTTTTGAGCAGGCAGGTGTATTGATGTGCGGCGTTCTGTTCCTGCTGCTTCTATATTCGGTACTTGTCAAACGTATGGTAAAATGGCAGATTGTGGTGCTGTTCCTTCTTGCTGCTGCATGTACATTTTATTTTTGCAGACTTCCAGGAAACGCAGTGCGGTCCCATATTGAAGTACTCGGGCAGATGCCGAAATACGATATGTATTCCACACTTGACAAGGTTTTATGGGGCGTCTGGTATGTAATCAATTACATCGAGGAAGAGGCGATGTATATTGTTCTTCTGCTGGCGGGCACAGTTGTGTTTCTTATGCATCAGAACAGAAAACGAAATGACCCTGTTGTGATCGGTGCGGATATCATGCTGGTGTTCTTTGTGCTCTGTACGATTAACAGAATCGGTCTGACGAATCTGGGGAGGGAGTATTTCCTTTCCAATTTGTTTAAACTTGTTCCTGTCGATACGGTGAATTTTGGATTCAGTGCCTTACTGGCGATTTGCAGTGTGATACATTTTCTGGCATATGTTTATCTTGGATGTTGTATTCTGATCATTCATCCTGAAAAATTAGAAATCATTGGATTTTCATTTTTCTTCGGCGGACTTGCGTCGATGTGGATGATGGGTTTCTCTCCTACGATCTACGCAAGCAAGGGACGCCCAAGATTCCTTTGCTATCTTTTTCTTCTCTGTGTCGGGATCAGGATCGTTTCCGGTGCGATGTGCACAGAACGTGAGAAGGAGAATGTGTTTACGAATGCAATTTTTCATTCCGGCCAATAACTGAGGAGGTTCTCTTATGAGTTTTTCAAATCTTATTGAGAAATACAAGGACCTGATTCCGTATGCAATCTTCGGGGTGCTGACTACTCTGGTGAATATTGCGTCGTATTGGGTATTTGCGCACCCGCTTCAACTTCCGGTGACGGTATCGACAATTCTTGCATGGGTTGTTTCTGTAACATTCGCCTACTTAACAAATCGCAAGTGGGTTTTCCACAGTGAGGCAGATACAAAGAAGGCTGTGGCAAAGGAAGTTATTTCCTTTTTTGGCTGCAGAATGGGAACTGAATTTGTAGATCTTGCGGCGATGTTTATTTTCGTTGATCTGCTCTCATATAATGATATGGTGGTAAAGGTAATTTCAAATGTTGTTGTCATTATTTTGAATTATGCAGCAAGTAAATTCCTGATATTCCGGCATAAGGGCGAACGTCACTAACTCTGTGTTTCGCACTCTCGAAGAGCTTGAAAAAGTACTCTCGAAGCATTCTCGAAGAACATGAAAAAGTACTCTCAAAGCATTCTGGAAGAGCTTGAAAAAGGACTTGACATTTTCAAGGCTGCGCGATAAGATACCATTTGTATCACGCCGAAGACAGCAGGTGTCGAAAGACGTAAGCGGAATACCGCCTGCCGAGGATGTCGATTCTTTTCATTTATGAAGAATTCAGACCGCCCGGCATGCCCGGACGGTTTTTTTATTTGGCTGGTACACACATCAAAATAAGGAGGTATACCAGATCATGGCAAAGGTAGAACTGAAGAAACCGGTCGTTGATGAGATTTCCAGCGCAGTTGACGGTGCTGCTTCCGTAGTCCTTGTGAATTACAGCGGACTTAACGTAGCACAGGATACCGAGCTTCGTAAATCCCTGAGAGAGGCCGGCGTAAACTACAAAGTCTACAAAAACACAATGATGCATCTTGCATTCAAGGGTACGGATTATGAAAGCCTTGTACCGTATCTGAACGGAACAAACGCCATCGCCATTTCCAAGGACGATGCGACTGCTCCGGCGAGAATTCTTGCGGGCTTCGCAAAGAAGAATCCGCAGCTTGAGCTGATCGCGGGTGTCGTTGAAGGCAGCCTTTACGATCAGAAAGCTGTTGAAGCTCTTGCAGAGGTACCAAGCAGAGAGGTTCTGCTGGGCCGACTGCTCGGAAGCATCCAGGCCCCGATCGCAAACTTCGCGCGCGTTATCAAACAGATCGCGGAGAAGGATGGCGAGGCAGAGGCTGCACCGGCTGCAGAATAATCTGCGGCGAAATCTGTGCATAGTCACAGATCCGTTTATTACCGATCCGTTTTTATCAGATCCGGATCACAGAGTAGATTCAAATACTAAATTGGAGGAAAATTACAATGGCAAAGTTAACAACAGAAGAATTTATTGCTGCTATTAAAGAGTTATCTGTACTTGAGTTAAATGATCTCGTAAAAGCTTGCGAGGAAGAGTTCGGCGTATCTGCATCTGCAGGCGTTGTAGTAGCTGCTGCCGGCGCTGGCGCTGGTGAGGCTGCTGAGGAGAAGACCGAGTTCGACGTTGAGCTGACTGAGGTTGGCCCGAACAAGGTTAAGGTTATCAAGGTTGTTCGTGAGATCACCGGACTTGGTCTGAAGGATGCGAAGGATCTTGTTGATTCCGCACCGAAGATGATCAAAGAGGGCGCTTCCAAGGCTGAGGCTGATGATATCAAGGCTAAAGTTGAGGAGCAGGGCGCAAAAGTTACCCTCAAGTAATAATTATGCGTTGTGTGGGCCGGAGGCTGCGTTGTCAGTCTCCGGCCTTTTTTACGCGAACAGTGAGCCGCAGCCGAATGCGAAGTATTCGTGTGCGGCGAGCGTCGCGATAGCGAGATAAAACTCGCGCAGCGTGTTTTATCTCGTTGGTGCGCCCGGCGGGCGCACGTTGGGAAAAAGGATTGCCGTTACAGGACACTAAAAAACGGCGATTACAATAAAAATATTGCGGAAAAGTTACAAAAGGTTACAAAACACTTTTAATAGAACGGTACATATGTTATAATTGCTTCATTCCTTGAGAGAAGGAAAACGATTCTAAATCTGAGGTGTACATTTATGAAGGGAATGAAACGATTTTTACCTGCGGCACTTTCTGCAGCTCTGCTGCTGTCGGGGGCTTTTGGAACTTATCCGGCAGCGGCTTCTACGCAGGATGAGATCAATTCGGCTGAGGCGAAGAAGAGCGCGGCAGAATCTGAATACAATAGCGCGCAGGACAGAATCAGCGAGCTTCAGGCAAAGAAGGATAATGCACAGGAATATCTGCAGGATCTCAATGATCAGCTGACGGATCTGAATCAGCAGCTGGATGAGCTTCAGCAGAAGTACAGCGCTACCCAGGAAGAATATGATACCGTGAATCAGGAACTTGCCGATGCGCAGGCGGAGGAGAGTGTTCAGGCGAAGAACATGGCACTCCGGATCAAATATATGTATGAGAATGGAACCGGAACAGGTGCGCTTGAGACGCTCTTTTCCTCCGGTAACTTCAGTGATTTCCTGAATGAAAGCACAAACGTGTCTGAGCTCACGAGCTATGACAGGAAAGTTCTGAAGGAGTACAGCGAGATCTGCGAGACGATTACCGAGAAGCAGAAAGAGGTGAAGAAGGAGGCGGATCAAATCGCCGGTCTTCAGGAACAGAGCAAGAGCAAACGGGAAGAGATACAGAGTCTTGTGGATTCCACTCGTGAAGACGTACAGGAGTATGCGGATTCTCTGGAAGGCGAGCAGAATGCAGCGGCGGATCTTCTGGCAAGTATACAGGAACAGCAGGCCAATATTGACGCGCTGAATGAGAAGGCGGCAGATGAGGTGGCCGCTGCAGATGCGGCAGCAGCGGAAAAGGCGAGAACCTCGACGCAGGTGGCTGTTTCAGAGCAGGAGACCCAGGAGGCTGCTGCTCCGGAATCGAAATCGTCGATGCCGGCATCCGGGAGTAACACGACGTCATCGGCAGGTACGGGTACTGCAGCGGCTGCGGCAACGCCGACGCCGACTGCAGCTCCTGCTCCCACGCAGGCAGCTCCTGCGGAGAGTACGACGACATCGAGTACTTATTCAGGCGCAGCACTTACGGCGGCTGCCGGCCGGATCGAAGGCCCGAGCGGGCAGGAAACCTATTATAACATGGATATGTCTGGTGTCGTCAGCATCATGAGAAGTATGGGCAATACCGATGAGTACTGGGTGCGGTCCGACGGAGTCAAGATGCTTGGAAGTTATGTAATGGTTGCGGCAAATCTAGGTGTCAGACCGAGAGGATCGCTGATCGCGACGAGTCTCGGAATGGGAATCGTGGTCGATACCGGCGGATTCGCTGCCGCGAACCCGACACAGCTTGACATTGCGACAAACTGGTAATTATAAATCGTCATGCCCCGCAGGCAGTGTACCACAATATGCACAAGGAGCTTCTTCGTTTCATGAACGAGGAAGCTCCTTTTCTAAATATACGAGGGAGCTTCTTTTCTAAATATTGTTTGTGATATGAACAAAAAGTAGTATAATTAAAGGAAAACGGGGAAATAGACAGTGTTTAGCCCCGTAAACCCAGACGCCCTGCGAGCGGGGCATAACAAACTTTATAAGCTGCGGATTGCTGAGTAAGGAGGGGAAGAAATGTCAAAGAGTATTTTGGTTTTGGTGCCGGTTATCAGTGCTGTTGCACTGATTTTCGCGGCCTGTATGGCAGGATCCGTCAGGAAGGAAGAGGCAGGAACGGAGCGTATGCAGGAAATCGCGGCTGCGATCCGGGAGGGAGCGAGCGCGTTTCTCGCCTCAGAGTACAAGGTACTGGCGGTTTTTGTCGCAGTTCTGTTTTTTATTCTGGGATTTGCACTGCAGAACTGGCTGGAGGCTGTTTGCTTTCTGATCGGAGCGGCATTTTCAGTGCTGGCTGGTTTCTTCGGAATGCGGGTCGCTACGCTGGCCAATGTCCGTACCGCGAATGCGGCAGGGAAATCCGGAATGCCAAAGGCCCTTTCCATTGCGTATCATGGAGGTGCCGTCATGGGCTTCTGCGTGGTTGGTCTTGGTATACTGGGAGCCAGCCTGATCTATCTGATCAGCGGCAATGCGGATGTGCTGTTTGGCTACAGCCTCGGCGCGTCCTCGGTTGCGCTTTTTGCGCGTGTCGGAGGCGGAATCTACACCAAGGCGGCAGATGTCGGCGCAGACCTGGTCGGAAAGGTTGAGAACAATATCCCGGAGGATGACCCGCGCAACCCGGCGGTGATTGCGGACAATGTCGGAGACAATGTCGGTGATGTGGCCGGTATGGGTGCGGACCTGTTTGAATCCTATGTAGGCGCAGTCGTATCGGCGGTCACGCTTGGAATCGCATCTTCCGGAGAGCCGGGCGCCTTCTATCCGCTTTTGATTGCGGCATGTGGAATTGCCGCTTCTATCATCGGCACTTTCTTTGTCAGAGGAAGAGAGAATGGAAACCCGCAGAGAGCGCTGAACATGGGAAGCTATGTCGCGTATCTGCTGGTCATTATTGCCTCGCTGATTCTCAGCAGGACACTGTTTGGAGGATTCCGGCCGGCAGTGGCGGTGATTTTCGGACTTCTCGTCGGGTTTGTGATCGGTCAGATGACAGAGATCTATACTTCAGACAAATATAAATCTGTCCGGAAGATCGCGGAGGAGTCACAGACCGGAGCCGGCACAACTATTATCACAGGACTTGCGGTCGGTATGAAGTCTGTCATGGTGCCGATTCTTTGTATCTGTGTCGGTATTTTCGTGTCCTATATCACAGCGGGACTTTATGGGATCGCCCTCGCGGCGGTCGGAATGCTTGCAACGGCCGGAAGTACGATTGCCGTGGATGCATATGGCCCGATTGCGGATAATGCCGGCGGAATCGCCGAGATGTCCGGCATGGATGAGAGTGTCCGTGAGATTACCGATGCCCTGGATTCGGTGGGCAACACGACCGCGGCAATCGGAAAGGGATTTGCGATCGGATCTGCGGCGCTGACGGCACTTGCGCTTTTTGTGTCCTACGCGCAGGCGGTTCATCTTGAGAAAATTGATATCATGGATCCGAAGGTAATCATTGGGCTTTTTATCGGAGGCATGCTGACCTTCCTGTTCTCTGCCTTTACGATGGAATCCGTATCGAAAGCGGCATACAAGATGATCGAAGAGGTGCGCCGGCAGTTCCGTGCGGATCCGGGCATCCTGGCCGGAACAAGCCGTGCGGATTATAAATCCTGTGTCGGGATATCCACACAGGCGGCGCTTCACGAGATGATCCTTCCGGGCATTCTCGCGGCAGCTTCCCCAATCGTGCTTGGGCTGATCCTCGGAACGGATGCCTTGGGAGGCATGCTTGCCGGCGCGCTGCTCACAGGCGTACTGATGGCGATTTTCATGAGCAACGCCGGCGGCGCCTGGGACAATGCGAAGAAATACATTGAAGGCGGAAAGTTCGGAGGAAAAGGCAGTGAGGCGCACAAGGCAGCGGTTGTCGGAGACACCGTCGGCGATCCTTTCAAAGATACGTCAGGTCCGTCCATTAATATTCTCATTAAACTGATGACGATTGTATCTCTCGTATTTGCACCGCTGTTTCTGGCTGTGGGAAGTCTGCTGTAATCGATTCCACTTGTATCTTCTCAAACTGCCGGGAACATGATATCATGGATGCAGCATCATGACGGACAATTGAATGGGCAGGTGACATGGCGGAGAATCCGGCGTCACGGAAGATGATGAGATGTGGCGACAGACAGGCATCCGCCATGGAAGTTGATGAGATGCCGCGACAGGCAGGCATCAGCCATGGAAGTTGATGAGATGCGGCGACAGAAAATCATACAGCCCGAAAAAAGTAGCATAAGAGACGGCCAGGTAGTACAGAGATGTGTACGGATGTACATATCAGAAAGGAAGAAGAATGAAAAGCTTACAATATACGGTGAAAACCCCTCTCGGAATTCATGCGCGTCCGGCGGCAATGATTGCCCAGGCGTGTACCGCGCTGAAAAGCGAGGTTGTCATAGAATGTGACGGAGAAGTGGCGAGCGGCGACAATGTTCTTCAGATTCTCAAACTTCACGCGGCAAAGGGATCTGTTTTGAATATTACGGCGGAGGGCCCGGATGAAGAGGAAGCCATTGAGAAAATTTCTGATGTGTTTCACGGGATCGCAGCAAAGGATAAGAACGTAGACGTTCTGAAGGTCGCTTTCTTCGGGACAAAGGACTATGACAGAATGTTTTTCAGTCAGCTTGCGAGAGATAAAGGAGAAGGTACTTATAATGTTGAGATCAAGTATTTTAAAGCAAGGCTGACTTCTGAGACGGTACATCTGGCCGAAGGATTTCGTGCGGTATGTATTTTCGTGAACGATGAGGCGCCGCGCGAGGTGGTGGAGGCTCTGAGTCAGTGCGGTGTCCGTCTGATCCTTCTGCGTTGCGCAGGATTCAACAATGTAGACCTGCAGGCGGCAAAGGAGTGCGGAATCACAGTGCTTCGCGTGCCTGCTTATTCGCCGTACGCGGTTGCCGAGCATGCGATGACGATCATTCAGGCGGCGAACCGTCATATTCACAAGGCATACCTGAAGGTGAAGGAGAATGATTTTGCGCTGAGCGGTCTTCTCGGGGTGGACCTTCACAACAAGGTTGCGGGTATCATGGGAACCGGAAAGATCGGCCAGTGCATGGCGAAGATCTGCAAGGGATATGGCATGACGGTGCTCGGATGGGATGCCTTCCCGAACCGCAAGCTGGAAGAGGAGGGCCTGCTCACCTATGTCAGCAAGGATGAACTGCTTCAGAGAGCGGATCTCATTTCTCTGCATCTTCCGCTGATCATGGGAGAAGGCGGGACTTATCACATCATCAATGACGATACGATCGCCATGATGAAGGATAATGTGATGCTCGTGAACACCTCCCGCGGCGGGCTGGTAGACGCGGAAGCTCTGATCCGCGGACTGAAGGCGCAGAAGTTCCACGCAGTGGCGCTCGACGTCTATGAGGGAGAGGATGCCAATGTATACACGAATCATTCCGATGATTTCCTCACAAATGATATCGTGGCTCGGCTCACCATGTTCCCGAACCTGATTCTGACCTCCCATCAGGCATTCTTCACCCGGGAGGCGATGCAGGCAATTGCGGCGATCACAATGGAAAATGCCAGAAACTTCAACGAGCATCTTCCTTACGGTGACGCGGAGTGCCGGGCAAAATAAAAAGCGGATATACGATACCCTTTGTCAAAAATGTATAAAAGGAAAAGGCGCCTCCGGAGACGGAGACGCCTTTTCCTGTCTGAAAAACAGAAAAAATATATTTCAATTGTATTAAATTTCATTTGACAGGCTTGACAGACTGTGTTATTGTAAAAAATGCACTATTATGGCAACATGTGCCTACCATCCTGAAAACAAAAAAAATTTTGTTCAAATTCACGATTCAGATGGGCATGTATAGTTACCGTCAACGAAGCCCCTCCGGGGACTTGGGAGACATAATTTATTTTCATATTATATCACAAGGGGTGAAACGTCAATGGAGAAAAACAGGATACGTCTGATCCACAGCGGCAGAAACATTCGCATGACCTACCAGAGACAGAAAGAAGTTCTGGAAATGCCCAATCTGATCGAGGTTCAGAAGGATTCCTATGAGTGGTTCCTGAAGGACGGTCTCAAGGAAGCTTTCGATGACATCTCTCCGATCGAAGATTACGGCGGGAAACTGAGTCTTGAGTTTGTGGACTACCAGCTCTGTGAGGATGATGTAAAGTATTCCATCGAAGAGTGTAAACAGCGTGACGCTACATATGCAGCACCACTTAAGGTAAAGGTACGCCTTTTCAATAAGGAAAAGGATGAGATCAGCGAGCATGAGATTTTCATGGGCGATCTCCCGCTTATGACGGCGACCGGTACCTTCGTCATCAACGGTGCTGAGCGTGTCATCGTCAGCCAGCTGGTGCGTTCTCCCGGAATTTATTACGGCATTGCGCATGATAAGCTTGGTAAAGAGCTTTATTCCTGTACGGTTATCCCGAACCGTGGCGCATGGCTTGAATATGAAACCGACTCCAATGACGTTTTCTGGGTACGTGTGGACCGTACCAGGAAGGTTCCGATCTCCGTACTGATCCGTGCGCTTGGTATCGGAACGAACGCCGAGATCGTTGAGTACTTCGGCGAGGAACCAAAGATTCTGGCAAGCTTTACAAAGGATACCTCTACGAACTATCAGGAAGGCCTTCTTGAACTTTACAAGAAGATCCGTCCCGGTGAGCCGCTCGCTGTGGAGAGCGCCGAGACGCTCATCAATGGCATGTTCTTTGATCCCCGTCGGTATGATCTGGCGAAGGTGGGCCGCTACAAGTTCAACAAGAAGCTTGCTCTTCGGAATCGTATCGCGGGTCATGTACTGGCTGAGGATGTTGTCAATACAGAGACCGGAGAGATCATTGCGGAAAAGGGACAGACCGTCACCCGCGAGATGGCGGATGATATTCAGTATGCTGCAGTTCCGTATGTGTGGATTGAGACACCGGAGCGCAATGTCAAGGTTCTTTCCAACCTTGAAGTGGATATCACCAGATGGGTGGATGTAGATCCGGAGGAAGTCGGGGTCACTGAGGAAGTTTATTACCCGGTTCTCGCTGAGATCCTTTCCGAATATACGGATATTGAAGACATCAAGGACGAGATCCGCGACAGAATCCACGAACTGATTCCAAAGCATATCACGAAGGAAGACATCTTCGCTTCCATCAACTACAATATGCATCTGGAGTATGGCATCGGAAATGACGATGACATTGACCATCTGGGCAACCGGCGTATCCGCTGCGTGGGAGAGCTTCTTCAGAACCAGTACAGAATCGGTCTTTCCAGACTGGAGCGTGTTGTGCGTGAGAGAATGTCCACGCAGGATCTGGATACGATTTCCGCGCAGTCTCTGATCAACATCAAGCCGGTTACAGCTGCCGTCAAGGAATTCTTCGGATCCTCGCAGCTGTCCCAGTTCATGGATCAGAACAACCCGCTCGGTGAGCTGACACATAAGAGACGTCTGTCTGCCCTTGGACCTGGAGGACTTTCCAGAGACCGTGCCGGCATGGAGGTGCGTGATATTCATTACACGCATTACGGACGGATGTGTCCGGTTGAGACTCCTGAGGGACCGAACATCGGACTGATCAACTCCCTCGCATCCTATGCGAGAATCAATAAATATGGATTTGTCGAGGCACCTTACCGCCGCATTGACAAGACGGATCCCAAGAACCCTGTTGTCACGAAGGAGGTTGTCTATATGACGGCCGATGAAGAGGACAACTACCATGTGGCGCAGGCGAATGAGCCTCTCGATGAAGATGGACATTTCATTCATCATAACGTATCCGGACGTTTCCGGGCAGAGACTCAGGCTTATGACAGAAGCATGTTTGATTACATGGATGTATCTCCGCGGATGGTATTCTCGGTCGCGACATCGTGCGTACCTTTCCTTCAGAATGATGACCCGACCCGTGCACTGATGGGATCGAACATGCAGCGTCAGGCCGTGCCGCTTCTGTTCACCGAGGCACCTGCTGTCGGAACCGGAATGGAAGAGAAGGCTGCCGTTGACTCCGGCGTCTGCGTTGTCGCAAAGAAGGCGGGAACCATCACGTATTCAACTTCCTACGAGATCCGCATGGATAACGACGACGGAAGCCGCGACGTATATCATCTGATGAAGTTCGAGCGAAGCAACCAGAGCAACTGCTACAACCAGCGGCCGATTGTCTTCAAGGGTGACCATGTGGACGCCGGAGAGGTGATCGCGGATGGTCCTTCCACATCGGGCGGAGAGCTTGCTCTCGGAAAGAACCCTCTGATCGGTTTCATGACCTGGGAAGGCTACAACTACGAGGATGCGGTTCTTCTGTCAGAGCGTCTGGTGCGTGATGACGTGTACACCTCTATTCATATCGAAGAGTATGAGTGCGAGGCCCGCGACACCAAGCTCGGACCAGAGGAGATCACAAAGGATGTTCCCGGTGTCGGCGATGATGCGCTGAAGGATCTGGATGAGCGCGGCATTATCCGCATCGGTGCGGAGGTACGTGCCGGAGATATCCTCGTCGGAAAGGTAACTCCGAAGGGAGAGACCGAGCTGACCGCCGAGGAGCGTCTGCTTCGTGCTATTTTCGGAGAAAAGGCAAGAGAAGTCCGCGACACCTCGCTGAAGGTTCCGCACGGCGAGTACGGTATTGTTGTGGATGCCCGGGTATTCACCAGAGAAAACGGCGATGAGCTGTCCCCCGGTGTGAACCAGGCGGTTCGTATCTACATTGCGCAGAAGAGAAAGATTTCTGTCGGCGACAAGATGGCCGGACGTCACGGAAACAAGGGTGTCGTATCCCGCGTGCTTCCAATCGAGGATATGCCGTTCCTGCCGAACGGACGTCCGCTCGATATCGTTCTGAACCCGCTGGGCGTACCTTCCCGTATGAACATCGGACAGATTCTGGAGATCCATCTGAGTCTTGCCGCGATGGCGCTTGGCTTTAATATCTCCACGCCGGTATTCGACGGCGCGAATGAGGTGGATATCCAGGATACCCTTGAGCTTGCAAACGACTACGTGAACAGCGAGTGGGATGATTTCTATGAGAAATACAAGGATATCCTCCTGCCGGAAGTTATGCAGTATCTGTCCGATCACAGAGATCACAGGGCACTCTGGAAGGGCGTTCCGATCCGCCGCGACGGAAAGGTTCAGCTCCGTGACGGTCGGACAGGTGAGCCGTTTGATGGCCCGACCACAATCGGACACATGCATTACCTGAAGCTGCATCATCTGGTTGACGATAAGATTCACGCACGCTCCACAGGTCCATACTCCCTTGTTACCCAGCAGCCTCTGGGAGGAAAAGCGCAGTTCGGAGGACAGCGTTTCGGAGAGATGGAGGTATGGGCGCTGGAGGCATACGGCGCAGCTTATACACTTCAGGAGATCCTGACCGTGAAATCCGATGATGTCGTTGGACGTGTGAAGACATACGAGGCGATTATCAAGGGTGAAAACATCCCCGAGCCGGGCATTCCGGAGTCCTTCAAGGTTATGCTGAAAGAGCTTCAGTCTCTGGCACTCGATATCCGCGTTCTGGATGAGAACGGAGAAGAGGTCAAGATCATGGAGTCTGTTGACTACGGGAATACAAGCTTCCGCAAGATCATGGAGGATGCAGACCGGTACAACAACAGAGCAGATGACAAGGAACTGAGCGACCATGGATTCGGAAAGCAGGAATTCAAGGACGGTGAGCTCGTTGACAGTGAGAATGATCTCGACGATACCATCACAGACGATGAGGATGAGGAATTTATCGAAAGCCTTGATGACGACATGGATGAATAATTTATTCGTGCCGGGGGTCTGAGAGCGCAGACCCTGCAAGGTGTCTGTCAACCAATGAGTAGTAGATCCGTGCCGCGCCGGATACTTCCGCGGCGCGACGGATTTCATATACATGCTGAAAGGGGTAAATAAATGCCGGAAACAGTTAATAAAGAAGAAGGAACGCATCAGCAGCTGAACTTCGATGCCATTCGCATCGGCCTTGCTTCACCGGATAAGATCCGTGAGTGGTCTCATGGAGAGGTCAAGAAGCCGGAAACGATTAACTATCGTACGCTGAAGCCGGAAAAAGACGGACTGTTCTGCGAGCGGATTTTCGGACCGACCAAGGACTGGGAGTGTCATTGCGGAAAATACAAGAAGATCAGCTACAAGGGTGTGATCTGTGACCGATGCGGCGTAGAGGTTACGAAGTCATCTGTCCGCCGGGAGCGTATGGGTCATATCGAGCTGGCAGCGCCCGTATCCCACATCTGGTACTTCAAGGGGATTCCTTCCCGTATGGGTCTGATCCTGGATCTGTCTCCGAGAACACTGGAGAGAGTGCTGTATTTTGCAAGCTATATCGTACTTGATCCCGGTGATACCAAGCTGATGAAGAAACAGATTCTCTCAGAACGCGAATACAGTGAGGCGCTTGAGACGTACAGACCGGATGAGTTCCGTGTCGGAATGGGAGCTGAGGCAATCAAGGAGCTTCTCTGTGAGATCGATCTGGACAAGGAATACGAAGAACTGACAACAGAGCTGGAGCAGGCAAGCGGTCAGAAGAGAGCCCGTATCATCAAGAGACTTGAGGTGGTAGAAGCCTTCCGTGAGTCCGGAAACCGTCCGGAGTGGATGATTCTGGACTGCGTACCGGTTATTCCGCCGGATCTTCGTCCGATGGTACAGCTCGATGGCGGAAGATTCGCGACCTCCGATCTGAACGATCTTTATCGCAGAATCATCAACCGGAACAACCGTCTGAAGAGACTTCTGGATCTGGGAGCTCCGGATATCATCGTCAGAAATGAGAAGAGAATGCTTCAGGAGGCGGTAGATGCGCTGATCGATAACGGACGAAGAGGAAGACCGGTTACAGGCCCGGGAAACCGCGCGCTGAAATCTCTGTCCGACATGCTGAAGGGAAAGAACGGACGGTTCCGTCAGAACCTCCTCGGAAAACGTGTCGATTATTCCGGACGTTCCGTTATCGTCAATGGACCGGAACTGAAGATTTATCAGTGTGGTCTTCCGAAGGAAATGGCCATTGAGCTGTTCAAGCCGTTTGTCATGAAGGAACTTGTATTCAGACAGATGGCACACAATATCAAGAACGCCAAGAAGATGGTGGAAAAGCTTGATCCGCAGGTCTGGGATGTACTGGAAGATGTCATCAAGGAGCACCCGGTTATGCTGAACCGTGCGCCTACACTGCATCGTCTCGGTATTCAGGCATTTGAGCCGATTCTGGTCGAAGGAAAGGCAATCAAGCTTCATCCGCTGGTATGTACCGCATTCAATGCCGACTTTGACGGTGACCAGATGGCCGTGCATCTTCCGCTGACACAGGAGGCGCAGGCAGAGTGCAGATTCATGCTTCTCTCCCCGAACAACCTGCTGAAGCCGTCTGACGGTGGAGTCGTTGCCGTTCCATCTCAGGATATGGTTCTCGGAATCTATTACCTGACACAGGAACGTCCCGGAGAGATCGGAGAGGGAACCTTCTACAAAGATCTCAACGAGGCACTGCTCGCTTATGAAAACGGATACATCAAGTATCAGACAATCATCAAGGTCCGCCGCTATGGAAAGGACGCTGAGGGAAATGAGATCTCCAAGGTGGTCGAGACGACACTCGGACGTCTGATTTTCAACGAGATCATTCCGCAGGATCTGGGATACGTGGATCGTTCTGTGCCGGGCAATGAGCTTCTTCCGGAAATTGATTTCATGGTGAAAAAGGGAGATCTGAAGAAGATTCTGGAGAAGGTCATCAACACCCACGGTGCGACCAGAACCGCTGAGGTTCTCGATGCCGTGAAGGCAATGGGATATCATATTTCGACCCGCGCAGGAATGACGGTATCCATCTCGGATATGACCGTTCCGAAGGAAAAACCGGAGCTGCTTGAGGAGGCGGAGAAAACCGTCGACAAGATCACCCGCAACTACAAGCGTGGACTGATCACGGATGAAGAGCGCTATAAGGAAGTAATCTCCACATGGGAGGAAGTCGATAATCATCTGACCAAGCTTCTTCTGAGCGGACTTGATAAGTACAATAATATCTTCATGATGGCGGATTCCGGAGCCCGTGGTTCTGATAAGCAGATCAAACAGCTGGCAGGTATGCGAGGCCTGATGCAGGATACAACCGGTCATACCATCGAGCTGCCGATCAAGTCAAACTTCCGTGAAGGTCTGGATGTACTGGAGTATTTCATGTCGGCACATGGAGCCCGTAAGGGTCTTTCCGATACCGCGCTTCGTACCGCCGATTCCGGATATCTGACCCGTCGAATGGTCGATGTATCACAGAACCTGATGATCCGCGAGCCGGACTGCTCCGTCAACCGCAAGGAAATTCCGGGAATCTGGGTCGAGGCGTTCACCGAGGGCAAGGAGATGGTTGAGTCTCTGGAAGAGCGCATCACCGGCCGTTTCTCCTGCTATACGATCAAGGACAAGGACGGAAATGTGATTGTAAAGGCAAATCACATGATCACACCGCGCCGTGCGGCTAAGGTTGTGTCTGACGGTGTGGATGAGAATGGAAATCCGATCACAAGAGTGAAGATCAGAAGCATTCTTACCTGCCGTTCGCATCTTGGCATCTGCTCAAAGTGCTATGGCGCGAACATGGCGACCGGAGAAGTTGTTCAGGTCGGCGAGTCTGTCGGAATCATCGCAGCGCAGTCCATCGGTGAGCCTGGTACACAGCTTACCATGAGAAACTTCCACACCGGTGGTGTTGCAGGTACCGCTGATATTACACAGGGTCTTCCCCGTGTCGAGGAGCTTTTCGAGGCCAGGAAGCCGAAGGGACTTGCTATCGTTACAGAGATGTCAGGTACCGCGCAGCTTAAGGATACAAAGAAGAAACGTGAGATCGTCGTAACCGATAAGGAAGGCAATTCAAAGACGTACCTGATCCCTTACGGAACAAGGCTGAAGAAGGAGCTTGAGGATGCTGACGCCACCAAGGAAGTAGAGGCAGGCGATCCGCTTACCGAAGGTTCCATCAACCCGCATGATCTTCTCCGTATCAAGGGAGTTGAGGCCGTTCAGAATTATCTGCTCGGAGAGGTTCAGCGTGTATACCGTCTGCAGGGTGTTGATATCTGCGATAAGCACATCGAGGTTATCGTTCGTCAGATGCTGAAGAGAGTCCGCGTGGAAGAGGGCGGCGACACCGGCCTGCTTCCGGGCAAGATGATGGATTATCTTGACGTTCTGGATATGAACGAAAAGATGGAAGAGGAAGGCAAGGAGTGCGCGACCTACGAGAGACTGCTTCTCGGTATCACAAAGGCATCTCTTGCGACAGATTCCTTCCTGTCCGCTGCATCCTTCCAGGAGACTACCCGTGTTCTCACCGACGCCGCAATCAAGGGCAAGGTGGATCACCTGATCGGTCTGAAGGAGAACGTAATCATCGGAAAACTGATCCCTGCAGGAACCGGCATGAAATATTACCGAAACCTGAAACTGGATACCGATGCGGAGATCGAAGCCGAGAAGGCTGCAAAGGCACTTGCAGCAGCGGCTGACAGTAATACGGAAGAGGATACCGCGCCGGTGAAGGAAGAAATTCCGGAAGATCAGGAAAATGAATCAATCACAGACGTAGACGTAGATGAGCCCGCTGAGAACGAAAATACAGAGGACAATACACCTGTGACTACAGAATAAATAAGTCTTCAGTCGGTCTGTTTCTGCGACTGTAAAAAAAGGCCTTGGATGCATGCCGGATAAAATCGGAGCACCAGGGCCTTATTGCAGTATGTGGAACGATTTATCATATGTGGACCAGACAAATGCGCATGACGATCATATCAGGCTATGGAAACATGCAAATTATTTATCCTATGTGTTGCCAGGTAAATGGGCATGACATTTTTCTCAGGGAAGGAAGAAGGGCATGAATTACAAAGTAATCCGAAGCCGGAAGAGACGAAAATCCCTGAGCCTTCAGATCACTCCGGATGCCGGAATTGTGGTGCGCGCGCCATATTTTGCTACGAATGATGAAATCCGGAGATTTGTGGAGGCCAACCAGGGCTGGATCGAGCGCAACGCCGCTAGGATGGAGAAGAGAAAAGAAGAGCTGGCGCGGAATCCGTACGGAAGAATTACGGAGGATGAAATCCGTAAATTATCGGAACTCGCAGCGCGTACCATCCCCCCAAGAGTGGCTGTTTACGCAGCCGAGATCGGAGTGACCTACGGAAGGATTACCATAAGGAACCAGAAGACGCGCTGGGGAAGCTGCTCCGCGAAGGGAAATCTGAATTTTAACTGTCTGCTGATGCTTGTTCCGCCGGATGTGCAGGATTATGTGATCGTTCATGAGTTGTGCCATAGAAAGCAGATGAATCATTCCCGTCTGTTCTGGAATGAGGTCGAGAAAATTCTTCCGGATTACAGAGAAAGGGACCGGTGGCTGAAGGAAAATGGAGGCCAGCTGATTGCTCGGACGCGGATGGAATGAGCCATATATGGATGTGTTTATTCATGAACAGAACCGCAGAAAGTGTTCTGGAATAAACCCGGAAGATGAAGTATGATAATGAATAGGCTTTGGCTTTGAGGGCCTGAGAGTAAAAGAAATATAGAGTAAAAGGATTTTTGAAAGAATAGAAAACAGGAGGTTTGAAATATGAAACCATATGCAGTCGGAGTAGACGTAGGGGGAACTACAGTCAAGATTGGAATTTTTCGTACTTCCGGAGATCTGCTTTTGAAATGGGAGATTGTGACGGACAAGAAGGACGGGGGACGCAATATTCTTCCGGACATTGCAGACTCAATCAAGAGCATGCTGTCAAATAAGGGAATCGGTCTGGATGAGATTCAGGGAGTCGGAATCGGCATTCCGGGAGCAATCCTGAACAGATCGATCGTGAACCGCGCAGTCAACCTAGGATGGGATGTCGTTCCGGTAAAGGATCAGCTGGAACAGCTTTTTGACGGCAAGATCAATGTACTGGTAGGAAATGACGCAAATGTCGCCGCGCTAGGAGAAATGTGGCAGGGCGGCGGAAAAGGGTTCAAGGATATCGTAATGGTGACACTCGGAACCGGTGTCGGCGGAGGAATCATCATCAACGAGCAGATTCTGGACGGAACCTTCGGCGCTGCGGGAGAGATCGGACACATGCCGGTGAATCCGCAGGAGACAAGAGTCTGCGGATGCGGTAAAAAGGGTCACCTGGAGCAGTATGCGTCCGCAACCGGAATTGCCAATACGGCAAAGGCTGTCGTTGCCTCCACGAAGGAAGAGACGGAGCTAAAGGGTCTGGATAGTATCACGGCAAAGGATGTTTTTGATGCTGCCAAGAGAGGAGACAAGGTGGCTCTTGAAATCGTCGATTACACTGCGGAGATACTGGGCAGAGGTCTCGCGATGGTTGCGGCTGTCGTCGATCCACAGGCGTTTGTGATCGGTGGAGGTGTCTCAAAGGCAGGCCCGATTCTCACAGACTCCATTCAGAAGTATTACAGAAAGTATGCCTTTCATGCATCTGAGGACACGAAGTTCGTCCTTGCCACGCTCGGAAATGACGCGGGCATTTACGGAGCGGTACGGATGGTTCTGTGACACGGCGGGACATCAGCAGAATGGCAATAATCCCAATCTGCGTGTTTTTCTGTGACACGGCGGGACTTCAGCTGGCTCCGTCATCATTCCAGTCCACACATTTTTTCGAGACATCAGTCAGAAAAATGGGTGCGGGCGGACATCGTAGATTAGAGAACAGGACTTACAGGAGCGGAAATCGTATGAAGAAAATCGCAGGATACATTCTGGCGGCGCTGGTTGCGGCGGGCTCGGCGTTTATCTTCCTCAGAATGAAGATCTATAAAAGAATAAAAATATTCAGGAAAAAAGAGGGATAATGATTTACATCGGAAACCATGTATCGATCTCAAAGGGGTACCTCTCGATGGGAAAGACGGAAGAAAGGCTTGGCGGGAATACGTTCGCCTTTTTTACCAGGAACCCGCGAGGGGGCAGGAGCAGTGAAGCGGACCCGGAGGACATAGCATCGCTGAGGGATTTTCTTTCGGTGCATTCCTTCGGCAGGCTGGTGGCGCACGCGCCCTATACAATGAATCTGTGTTCCGCAAAAGAGGATATCCGCGAGTACTCCGAGAACATATTTCGGGAAGATTTACAGAAAATGGAACTTCTGTCCGGACAGTTCTTTAATTTTCATCCGGGATCCCATCTGAAGCAGGGGTACGAAAGGGCTGCGGATGAAATTGCGGATGTTCTGAACCGGACGATTTCAGCCGATCAGACGACTACGGTTCTTCTGGAAACAATGGCTGGAAAAGGCACAGAAGTCGGACGCAGCTTTGAGGAATTAAAGGGAATCCTTGACAGGACAGAGCGGAAGGAGAAGATCGGTGTATGCTTTGATACCTGCCATGTCTGGGATGCCGGATACGATATCGTGAATGATCTGGACGGGGTTCTCCGGCATTTTGATGACGTGATAGGCCTGAACCGGCTCTTTGCGGTTCACCTGAATGACAGCAAGAATGAATGCGGCTCTCATAAGGACCGTCACGAGAAGATCGGCCTCGGGAAGATCGGAGAGGAAGCTCTGATGCGGGTGGTTAATCACCCGCTTTTGCAGAACAGGCCATTCATTCTGGAGACGCCGAATGATGATGAAGGCTATCGGAAGGAAATCGCGCTGGTGAAGCGCGTGAACCGGGACGCGTGAAGAAATCTGCCGGAGCTGCAACGATCTGCAAATTCGGTGGGACAAGACAAAACCCGCTGCGACAAAATAATAGCGGATGCGAGAAAGCAACCCCCGGTCTGTTAAATAAAAGCAGATGCGAACGTGTTTTCTGAATGAAAAAGCTGCGGATTGCTCCGCAGCTTTTATTTACGGTGCGCCCGGCGGGCGCACGTTCTAAAGGGTGAGAGTCCCTGATCCGCCCGGCAGTGGGAAGGATGCAGCTGAAAGCAAGGGCGTCATCGTGAGATGAGGT
>NZ_JBQKIK010000033.1:0-31244 GCF_052117805.1 Bilifractor sp. LCP21S3_F8
ACTTGGCTAATTCATCCCTTTTTACTGTTTTAAAGGATCGTAATCAATTCATGTATCGTTCATCTGAACGTTACATTCATGAATACTCATCGATCGTTCAAACAAAAATTTATAAAACTTCATTTGAATTTTCGAGGATGTGTTTTACTGTTCAGTTGTCAATGTTCATAACGGGATCACAACCCTTTCGCATTCTGCTACAGTGTTCCGATCCAGCGGAGATGAAGAGATTTGAACTCTTGCGCCGCTATTAACGACCTACTCCCTTTCCAGGGGAGCCCCTTCGGCCAGCTTGGGTACATCTCCATTCTGCTCGAATATCTCGACCATTTAAATTGTACTGCAATGCCGCGTTAATATTTCTCGCGCGAACAAATGATATGTTAGCACAACACATTTGTTTTGGCAAGCACTTTTTTCATTATTTTCATTTTCTTTTCTTTTTCCCAGGATCAAACGAAACATCCAACTCCTTTCTTTTTGCAGAGTACCGCGTCCACAGCACGCGAAACGGCGCATGGGCGTGGGGGAATGCCAAAACAAATCTTAAACGATTTTTATTAGTAGAGATACGTATTGGAAGATACCTCTTCCAGAACCTTAGCGGCTGTTTTACCGGTCTCTCAGATACAGCTTCGGGTCCGATCAACCGGCACATAATCCGGAATATCCGTTCCCGCATACCTGCTGATAAACGACGCCAGAATATGTCCGGTGAGCCCCCAGATTACTCCCATTTCGGTTCTGTAGAAATATACCAGGTGTTTTTTCGAATGCCACGGGTAATTTTTTCCATCGGGAATCAATTCAAAGGGAAAATCCTCGGATGGCTGCGTAACAACGTGTGCAACATAGGTTTCTGGTTTGTGCTCCCGGAACCAGTCAAGCGGAACCGTAAAGGTATGATCCACTTCATCGCCGGACCAGGTATTCTGATAATCACGAAGGACTCCTACCACTGGCCACACCGGGGCACCTGCCGGGCCCATTACTCCGTCCATCTCTCCAAGAATCTCAATCTGGCTGCTTCCGACCAGAAGTTCTTCCTTTGTCTCCCTGACCGCCGCCTGCACTGCATTTTCTCCTTTTTCAAACCGCCCTCCCGGTAAGCAGATTTCTCCCGGCTGTGCATGAAGAGAGGAAGCTCTTTTCTCAAACAAAATTCTGACCTCGCCGTTTTCTTCAAGCAACGGAATCAGGACAGCCGAAGTCTGCCGCATCGGATATTCGGGATATCCCGGAGTTCGGCCAAGAAATCTGTCCCGTATTCTTTTCTCTTCCTGTATGATCATGTTTTCATCCTCTCTGATCATGTTCTCATTCTCTTTGATCACATTTTCCTCCACTATTTTCTTCCCGGCAGTGTTTGTACCGGAAATGCCACGGGTACACAGTCTGTCTGATCCGGAATTTATATCACGCTATACAGGAAACATCGCCGTCATATGATCCGAACTCAATAACCGTGTAAAAATGGTATAAGCCCGGAAGCTATGTGCCTCCGGGCTTATAAGCGCAGCGTGAGGGATTCGAACCCCCGTGCCGTTTCCAGCAAACGGTTTTCAAGACCGCCTCGTTATGACCGCTTCGATAACGCTGCCTGCAAAATATGTATGACCTGCCGTTTCTCAACGACAGATCATACTATACCATACGATTTTGTATATTTCAACGGATATTTCTGCAATTCAGGTTTTTTTCTCCAAAAAACGCTCGGCAATATCCAGATCTTCCGGTGTAGTGATCTTTATATTAAAGTAATCTCCCTGGAATACATGCACGTCGCTGTTGCCCATCTCCTCCAGAACCATGGCGTCATCGGTGATTCCATCCTTATCAAACATCTGAAGGGTATCGTATGCCTTCCGGATCAGATCATATCGAAAAATCTGCGGAGTCTGCACACTCCAAACCTTTGTCCGGATCGGGGTTTCCGATACAACCCCTTTCTCATTCACAATCTTGATGGTGTCCTTTGCCTGCACCGCACACACAGCGGTACCGAACTGACGCGCCGTCTGATATCCCCGTTCAATGATGTCTCCCGTAACAAAGGGACGGACGCCGTCATGTATAAAAACGTAATCCGCATCCACGCAGGCAAGCAGGCCGGCATAAACGGACTCGTAGCGCTCCGCCCCTCCGATCACCAGCCTGGATACCTTTGTGTATCCGTATTTCTCTACGATATTTTTCCGGACATAATCTGTCGTATCTTTTCCAACAACCAGAATGATCTCATCGATTCTCTGAGAATTCTGAAACACGTCCAGCGTATATGCCAGCAGAGGTCTTCCCTTAAGTTCCAGGAACTGTTTGGATACCTTTCCGCCCATCCTCCTGCCGCTCCCGGCGGCAACGATCACAGCCGTGCATTTTTCCAGATTTGCAGCCATATGATCTCCCCTCTACGTGCGGGACTGCACATTTTTTTACATTCTTCTCTTGTCCGTGCGGGACTGCACATTTTTACATTTTTCTCTTGTTCGTGCGGGACTGCACGTTTTTTTACATTCTTCCATTGTCCGTGCAGGCTGCGTGTGTTCAGTGCTTTTTCCTTCGCCCGTGCGTCTTGCATGACTCCAGTTCACTGTTCCCCACCTGTGCGGGCTACATGTCTTCAATGTTTATTCATCTTTCCCCGAGCTTGAGATTTGGCACGGCATTCAGATCCCATCCGCTTCTCGCGCCCTTCCGGAATTCATAATATCCGGCAACCGCGATCATTGCCGCATTGTCCGTACAATATACGGGAGACGGACGGTAAAACTTCATCCCGTTCTCAGCACATGCCTTCTCCATCGCTGCACGAAGCGCGGAGTTTGACGCCACACCGCCGGCTATCGCAAACTTTTTCACATGGTAATCCCGGGCGCCTCGCATAGCTGTGTCCACCAGGGAATCCACAACCGCCTGCTGAAACGAGGCCGCGACATCCGCCTGATTCCACTCCTGATGCATCATCGTACACTTGTTCAGATAATTCAGCACTGCGGATTTCAGGCCGCTGAAGCTGAAATCATAGTCTGTCATTTCCTGATTTCCCCTGGCAAAGGTAAGGGAAGTCTTTCCCGTATCTATGACATGAGATCTCGGGAATTCAATAGCGTGCGGATTTCCTTCCTTTGACACCTTATCAATCTTCGGCCCTCCCGGATACCCGAGGCCGATGGCTCTTGCCACCTTGTCAAATGCCTCGCCGGCTGCATCGTCTCTCGTCCTGCCGAGGATCTCGAATTCCCCGTAATCCTTCACGATGACAAGATGCGTATGTCCCCCGGAGATAATCTCGCACATAAACGGCGGTTCCAGGTCCGGATGCTCAATATAATTAGCACTGACATGCCCTTCGATGTGATGCACGCCGACCAGTGGAATTTTTTTCGCATAGGCGATTGCTTTTGCCTCCGCCACGCCTACCAGGAGCGCCCCCACAAGACCAGGTCCGTACGTCACAGCAATTGCACTGATATCGTCCAGTGTCACCCCCGCATTCTTCAGTGCGAGACGAATAACCTGATTAATTTTCTCGATATGCTTCCGGGACGCAATCTCCGGGACTACGCCTCCGTATATGGTGTGGAGATCAATCTGTGAGGAAATCACATTTGACAGGACCTCCCGCCCGTTTCTGACAACAGCTGCGGCGGTCTCGTCACAGGAGCTTTCAATTCCAAGGATCAATGTATCTGACATATTCTTCTCCGTCATTTTCAATGTCCGGACCGGCAGCCCGGGTTACTGGTTATTCCTCATCAAATTTCAGTTCTGCCGTTTTTCCGTCCTTTCCGAGCTCTGTCCGCGGAAAAACCTTCTGTACCTCTTTAATATACCACTCCGGATGCACCATGGACGGGGAAAAATGTGTAAGCCACATTTCTCCGGGATCCGCCTCTGCGGCGAGAGCAGCCGCCTCATACATTGTCATGTGCTTATGCTCCCTGGCCTTCTGTTCTTTTTCCGGTTCTCCGTACATTCCCTCCAGAATCATCAAATCCGATCCCTCTCCGTGCTCCGCGATCTGTTTTACTGGTCTGGTGTCTGTGCAGTACGTTACCTTGAGTCCCCTTCGCGGAGGTCCCAGAACCATGTCCGGCGTGTAAACGGTGCCGTCCTCCTCCATCGTCTCGCCCTTCTGCAGAGGATTCCAGAACTTCAGCGGTATGTTTGCCGCTTTTGCCCTTGCCGCGTCAAACCTGCCTGCCCGTAGAATTTCTACGTTGTATCCGTAGCAGATCATATTGTGCTGAACTCGAAAAGCCGTGATACGGTAGCCGTGCAGCTCAAAAACCTGCTCCGGTTCAGTAATCTCAATCATTTCTATTTCAAACGGAAGTTCGGGCGCGATGACCCTCAATCCGCCGATGACCCGGTGCAGTCCCTTCGGTCCGATCAGCGTCAGCGGTTCCGTTCTGTCCGCATTGGCCATTGCAAGAAGGATTCCCGGCAGACCGCTGATGTGATCCGCGTGAAAATGCGTGAAACAGATGATATCGATCGGCTTAAAGCTCCATCCGTTCTCCTTCATCGAGATCTGTGTTCCTTCGCCACAGTCGATCAGCAGACAGCTTCCGTTATATCTCGTAAGCAGAGACGTCAGCCAACGTTTCGGAAGCGGCATCATCCCGCCGGTGCCCAGCAGACAAACATCTAACATGTAATAACCTCTTTTTCTGTAAAATCTGTATGTTAATGTACCACAACCCTTACGTTTTGCCAACGCAAGATTATTCTGCGTGGAAAAAAACATGTCCTGATTGCTCGAAGAGAAGCAGAACGAGATAAAACACGCGGCGCGAGTTTTATCTCGCTATCGCGACGCTCGCGTAAAAAATATGAGCACCTGTGTGACACGCAAGTGACACTTAGGTGCTCATAGCAAATAATTGCAGTTTACAATGTCAGTTCTCTTCCGTGACGCCTATGCGCACGGAGATTCTCAGCAAGTTCTCATGCCTCGCTAGCGGGATGCCACAAACGGTATAAGCTACAAATTGCTCCGTGCTCCACACCCGCACTCCTATAAATATTCGGATCTCACGCCTAAGCACTTCATCCTCAGCGGATGGCATCCTTCATGCTTTTTACATAGCTGTAGATATATGGTGCGGCATCTTCTCCATACTTTGCCACAAGCCTGACAATTGCGCTCCCGACAATGACACCGTCCGCAATGGATGCCATTTCCTTCGCCTGCTCCGGCGTATTGATTCCGAACCCGATGGCCGCCGGAATCTCCGTGACCTCTTTGATATGTCCGAGAATGGAACCGAGATCTGTCGTGATCTTCGATCTTACCCCGGTGACTCCCATGGACGATACAACGTAGATAAAGCCGCGCGCCTCGCCGGCAATCGTCCGGATTCTCTCCTCTGATGTCGGAGCAATCATGGAAATCACGTCGACGCCGTGCTTCGCGGCGATATCCGCGCACTCTCCCTTTTCTTCATATGGCATATCCGGGATGATGATTCCACTAATCCCGACCTCTTCACAGCGGTTAAAAAATCTCTCATATCCGTAATAGAATACGATGTTCAGGTATGTCATGAATACAAGAGGCATATCTGTTTCTTTTCTCAGATCCTCCACCATATCAAAGACCGTATCCGTAGTGGTTCCTGCCTCCAGAGACCGGAGATCCGCTTCCTGTATCACGACACCTTCCGCGATCGGATCCGAAAACGGAATGCCGATTTCGATCAGATCTGCTCCTGCCTTTTCCATCGTCAGGATAAATTCCTTCGTTTTTTCGATGGATGGGTCGCCCGCGGTGATAAATGGGATGAATGCCTTACCGTTTTTAAATGCGTCTGCTATTTTTTTACTCATCGATATCCACTCCTCTGTACTTTGCAATAGATGCCACATCCTTGTCACCGCGTCCGGACAGGCAGATAATGATGATCTGATCCTTGTCCATGGTCGGAGCAAGCTTTCTCGCATAGGCCACCGCGTGTGCACTCTCAACGGCAGGGATGATTCCCTCCGTACGTGAGAGGTACTCAAAGGCATCCACCGCCTCATCATCGGTCACCGGAACATAATCGGCACGTCCGATACTTTTCAGATACGCATGCTCCGGCCCGATTCCAGGATAATCAAGGCCTGCGGAAATCGAATACACCTTATCGATCTGTCCGTAATCATTCTGGCAGAACAGCGATTTCATTCCGTGGAAGACGCCGAGCTTTCCGACTGCCATAGTTGCCGCCGTTTCTCCTGTGTCCACACCTCTTCCTGCGGCCTCGCAGCCGATCAGTCTGACACCTTCATCCGGTATGAAGTTATAGAAGGCACCGATTGCGTTGGATCCTCCGCCGACGCAGGCCATCACGACATCGGGAAGGCGTCCTTCCTTCTCCAGAATCTGTTCCCTTGCTTCCTTTGAGATAACCGACTGGAAATCACGGACGATGGTCGGGAACGGATGCGGTCCCATGCAGGACCCGAGCACATAATGCGTATCTTCCACACGGCCGGCCCATTCGCGCATTGCTTCGTTAACAGCATCCTTCAGTACCATCGAGCCGCTTTTTACATGATGAACCTTCGCACCGAGAAGCTCCATCCGGTAGACGTTCAGCTTCTGCCTCTGGCAGTCGAGCTCTCCCATGAAGACCTCGCACTCCATGCCAAGCAGCGCGGCTACGGTAGCTGTCGCCACTCCGTGCTGTCCGGCTCCGGTCTCTGCAATGACCCTTGTTTTTCCCATCTTCTTCGCGAGAAGCACCTGTCCCAGGCAGTTGTTGATCTTGTGGGCTCCCGTGTGGTTCAGATCTTCTCTTTTCAGATAGATCTTTGCTCCTCCGAGGTCCTTCGTCATTTTCTCCGCATAATAGAGGCGGGATGGACGGCCCGCATAATTCTTCATCAGCGAATCCAGTTCCGCCACGAATTCCGGATCATTCTTGTAATGGTTGTAAGCCTTCTCAAGATGAATCAGTTCATTCATCAGTGTTTCCGGAACATATTGTCCTCCAAATTCACCAAATCTTCCGTTTTGATTTGTCATTTTTTCCTCCAGTTCATAATATGAATATCATATGGTCGTTTCCTGAATAATCTTGCCCGCAGATCCACGCAGCAGCCGGCAAAATCTATCCCGACGGATCTACACTGTGACCTGTTGGTTAATTACGCTTTGTAATCTTCTGTAAAATCTACCCCAACGGATCTGCGCAGCAGCCGGTGCTGTCCTGCCTTCGCAGATTCTCAATTGCCCGGCGGATTTTTTCCGGGTCCTTTACCCGGTCCGTCTCCACGCCGCTGCTCAGATCCAGGCAATATGGCCGAAACCGTTCCGCTGCCTCGCGGATGTTTTCCGGTGTGATGCCGCCGGCCAGAAAAAACGGCCTGCCGATATCCCGAATCAGCTTCCAGTCAAATCGCTGTCCGGTTCCGGCTCCGCTGTCGAGCAGCACATAATCCGCGATACTTGCCTTTGCGCGAAGCATGTCCCTCTCCGACGAAATCTTGAACGCCTTGATCACAGGCACCAGGGTATCCTGAAAAATCATGACCTTCCGCAGCTGCCGGATGTAATATTCGTCCTCGTCTCCATGCAGCTGAACAGCATTGATAATTCCTCTTTTCAGGTATTCCGCGATATACTCATAGGGCTCATTCACAAAAACGCCACAGGCCGTGATCGAGGGATCCAGCATAGCCCGAAGCTCCGCCGCCTGTTCCATCGGGATGTACCTCCAGAAACGGGAGGTACAGATGAAACCGATCGCATCCGGTCTCCAGCGGTTCGCCGCCCGGATATCCTCTTTCCTGCGCATTCCGCAGATTTTTATCTTGTACTGTTCCTTCCGCTGTTCCTTGCGCTCTTCCTTCAAATTTTCCTCCGTATACGTGTACTTCTTTCCAATTGTTGCCGTAGACTCCCTTATTTCAACAATGGAGAAATGTTCCTGACTTTCGAATATATTCTTGTCTATCGAATATATTCCTGTTTTTCGATTACACCCTGGTCTTTTCCACGGTTTCTCGTTTTCTGACGGTGCATTCACGGCGAAGAAGGTCAAGCTCTGCTTTCTTGTCCGGGCTGCGCATCAGAGTCTCCCCGATCAGCACGGCATCGGTGCCATTACGGAATAGTTCTCCGACATCCTCCGGGGTCCGGATCCCGCTCTCGGACACATAGAGAACGCCTTCCGGTATCCGGTCTCTGAGCCTTACAGAGTTCCGGACATCAACCGTAAAATCCTTCAGATTCCGGTTATTTACGCCGATGATCCGCGCTCCCGCGCGCACCGCCGTCTCAACCTCCTGTTCGTCGTGCGCTTCCACAAGCGCAGAGAGCCCAAGCTCCTCCGCGATCTCCCGGAATTCCCGGATCTGCTCCTCGCTCAGGATGGCACATATCAGAAGTACCGCTGAGGCTCCCATCACTCTGGCCTGCCAGATCATATAAGGATCAACGGTGAAATCCTTTCGAAGAACCGGTATGTGCACCTCAGCAGCGATGTCTTCCAGATACCTGTCACTGCCCAGAAAATAATCCGTCTCTGTCAGACAGGATATCGCGGACGCGCCCGCCGCCTCGTACTCTCTTGCGATTTTCAGATACGGAAAATCCGGCGCGATCAGTCCTTTTGACGGCGACGCCTTTTTGACCTCACAGATGAAGGACATCCCCGGTCGCGCCAGTGCCGCCTCAAAGGGGAATCCGCTATCCGCGTTCATGGACTCCGCCCGACGGCGAAGTTCCTCCGGAGGAATCTTTTTCTTTTGTTCCCGGATGCGGTTTCCTGTGGCTTCCGCCAGATCGTCTAATATCATATCATGTATCCTCCCTGTCCAGGCTGTTTCCCGATGCCGTGTGGCTCTTATATATCATATATCTTCCCTATCCCGGTTGCTTTTTGAATCCGCGTTGTTTTATTCATTGGATTCCCGGATATAAGCATCCAGAATTTTTTCTGCGCTCCCATTATCAATCTGTTCTGCGGCCTTCCGGATTCCCTCTTCGATGCTGTCAGCTTTTCCCGCGACATAGATTGCGGCTCCGGCATTCAGAAGCACCGCGTTTCTCTTTGTTCCCTGAATCTTTCCGCTCAGAATCTCCCTTGTGATGCGCGCGTTTTCCTCTGCAGTGCCTCCCACAAGCTCCTCCTTTTTGCCGCGTTCCAGGCCGAACTGTTCCGGTGTGATGACCATCGACCTGTAGTATCCGTCACGGAGCTCACAGATTGTGGTCGGAGCGCTTGCGGAGATCTCATCCAGACGATCCTGTCCGTACACGACGAGTGCGCGTTTTACACCGAGTTTATCCAGCACCTTGGCAATCGGTTCCACCAGATACTCATCGTACACGCCGAGGAGGAAGTACTCCGGATTTGCCGGATTCGTTAGCGGCCCAAGAATATTAAATACAGTCCGGATGCCAAGCTCCTTGCGGATGTCTCCCACATATTTCATGGCTGTGTGATATTTCTGGGCGAAAAGGAAACACACTCCCACATCCTTCAAAAGCCGCAGCGCCTTCTCCGGATCCTGATTGATATTTGCTCCGAGCGCTTCCTGGCAGTCTGCAGTTCCGGAAAGTGAGGAAGCCGCGCGGTTTCCGTGCTTCGCGACCTTTACCCCGGCTGCCGCAATGACAAAGGCGCTCGTTGTGGATATATTAAAGGTATGGGACTTGTCGCCGCCTGTTCCCACAATCTCGAGGACCTCCATCCCGGGATGTCTGACCGGAGTCGCGTGTTCTCTCATTGCCTGCGCACATCCGGAAATCTCATCGATCGTTTCTGCCTTTGCGGATTTTGTGGATAGTGCGGCAAGAAAAGCAGCATTCTGGGTCTGCGTCGTCTTTCCGCTCATGATCTCATTCATTACGGTGTATGCTTCGTCATAGGTAAGATCCTGTTTGTCTACAATTTTTTCAATAGCTTCTTTGATCATTTTCGTTCCTCCTGTCCGACTGCACTATTCTTCACTTCTCTATGCCGCTCTGCTGTTCTTTGCTTTTCTATCTGGTTCCGCTATTCTTCGTATCTTTATGCCGTTTTGTTAATCTTCGCCCTGTTCCTTTGCAGCGATTCCACTGCTTGTCAGAAAATTGCGAAGCATCTGTTTTCCCTCCGGCGTCATAATCGATTCCGGGTGAAACTGCAATCCGTAAATTTTTCTTCCGATATCTGCTACTGCCATAACCTCCCCGTCGTCGGCCCTTGCGATTTCCCTGAGATGCGGCGGAAGCGTGTTCTCGATAACTGCCAGCGAATGATACCGCCCGACGGTCACCTCCTCCGGAAGCCCTGTAAAAATCGGTGCCGTCACGTCAAGCTTCACCCGGGACTGTTTACCGTGCATCAATTGTTTCGCATAAGAGATCACGGCGCCTGATGCTTCACAGATCGCCTGATGTCCGAGACACACCCCGAGGATCGGCACCTCTCCGCCCATCTTTCTCACAACCTCTTCGCAGACACCGGCATCCTTCGGCTTCCCGGGTCCCGGTGACAGGATGATGCAGTCCGGCTTCATGTCTCTGATTTCCCCGACGGTTTTTTCATTATTCCGAATCACCTGAATATCCGAATTCAGAGCGCCAATCAGCTGGTAAAGGTTATAAGAAAAACTATCGTAATTATCAATTAACAGAATCATTCTTCTTCCTCCGCTTTCTCAAGAGCCTCTACAACAGCCCTTGCCTTGTTCCGGCATTCCTGATATTCCTTCTCGGGTACACTGTCTGCCACGATTCCGGCACCGGAGCGAACGAATACCTTCCCGTTCCGCTTATAAGCCAGTCGGATAGCGATGCAGACATCCAGGTTCCCCGTGAAATCCACATACCCGATTGCGCCGCCGTATATCCCTCTTTTGTCATGTTCCAGCTCATTGATCAGCTCGCAGGCCCGGAATTTCGGGGCTCCGGAGAGCGTCCCTGCCGGAAGCACGGAATCTACCGCATCAACAGCCTGCCTGTCATCGCGAAGCTGTCCCTTTACCGCCGAGCCGATGTGCATGACGTGAGAATACTTCTCAATGCACATATATTTTTCGACCTCTACGGTTCCAAATTTACATAACCTTCCAAGATCATTCCGCCCGAGGTCCACCAGCATGTTGTGCTCCGCCCGCTCTTTTTCATCGGAAAGAAGTTCCTTTTCAAGGCGCTGATCTTCCTGATCGTCGCGTCCTCTCGGCCGTGTTCCCGCCAGAGGAAATGTACGGATTTCCCCGTTTTCCACTTTCACGAGCGTTTCCGGAGAAGCGCCGGCAATTTCCACATCATCACCGGAAAAATAAAACATATAGGGGGACGGGTTTGTCGTTCTCAGAACACGATACGTATTCAGCAGGCTTCCCTCATATGCCGCCTTCATTGGATTTGAAAATACAAGCTGAAAAATATCCCCCTCCCGGATGTAATGTTTTATTTTTTCCACCTTCCCGGTGAACTCCTCTAAGGAGAGCTTCGGCTTCAGCGGCTCAAGCAGATGTCCCGCAGGCACTTTCTTCGGCTTTCCGTTCCGGATGATGTTCTCCATTTCATCGAGCTGCAGAATTGCCTTATTGTAATCGGTTTCCATGCACTCCGTGTGGATGTTGACAATCAGGAGAATCTTCTGGCGGAAATTATCATAGCAGATCAGCTTGTCAAACAGCATCAGGTTCACATCATCAAACCTGTCCTCATCCGGCGCGTCCAGCTTCAGCTCCGGTTCTCCGTACTGTATATAATCGTAGGAAAAATAGCCCACCAGTCCACCGGTCAATGTGGGAAGCCCGGGAATCCGGGGTGATCTGTTTTCATGAATAATCTGTTTGATGTAGATGCCAGGGTGAGCGGTCTCCATCCTGATTTTGCCCCCGGCATTCACGGTCAGGATATGATCCTTACAGGAAATCTCCATCGACGGATCAAATCCAAGGAACGTGTATCTGCCCCACTGACGGCTGTCCTCTACACTTTCCAGAAGAAAACAGTGCGTACTGACATTCTGCAGAGCTCTCAAAGTTTCCACCGGGGTCCGGATGTCAGAGAGAATCTCTCTCGTCACCGGAATTCGCTTGTAATCACCGGATGATGCAATCCTCTTCACTTCTTCGAACGATGTCTGCTTCATAACCTTCCCTCCGTAATCAAATTCCCTGATACCGCTTACGCATGCACCGAGTCGTTTACACCAGGTTGCATGCCCCAGGTCTCCTTCAATTTTTTCGCCGCACACGAATACTTCGCATTCGGCTGCGGCTCACTGTTCGCGTAAATAATAAACCCGCCCTTGACAGATTTTCTTCTGTCAAGGGCGGGTATAATCGTACAGTTTCGATTCCCGTGGTGCCACCTTGTATTTGTGTTTCCACACACTCATGAGATACCATCATATCTCCGGCATGTAACGTATGCCCTGCGTCAGAAGCTACTTATACCATAACCAGTTTTCATAATCCCGGTATTTTCACCCTGCCCTCAGTGGTCCATTTACGGATCAGCGTCCTGCCCGGCTCGCACCTCCCCGGACTCTCTGTGAGTGCCCCTTCCGCTTTATCTCCACTTCATCGGTTTAAACTGATGTAGTCTTAAATTATGTTGATATTAAACCACGTTTCACAGCTTCTGTCAAGAAAACTTTCTGAGAAATCCGCACCAAATTCGCATCTGAAATTCGTGCATTGCCGGCCTGTAATGCGCACGATTTTCCCACCTGATTTTTCGCTTTTAAAGCAAGGGTGATAAAGCTCTCGACTTTTCAGTTACCTCGCGGTTTCCCTGTGGTATTCACGCACCCAGCCGCCCAGCAGGGAGTTTACATCTCCTTCCGGCTTGTCCACCTTCAGGTCCCTGATCTCAGAAGCCAGTGATTCTCTGGTCCCCGTATCCGCCTTCAGATCATCCGCCAGCCTTTCAAAGGCTTCTTCTCCTTTTGCCAGATAAACAGAGCAGAGATAGTTTTCCAGTGTTTCCTTGGAATGAATACTGTTATAGGCTTCTCTCAGACATTCGACCGCTTCATCCATCTCGAAGAGTCTCGCATATGTGACTCCCATATTGTTGTATACCGTCCCGAGAAACTGCTCGCCGAGTCCTTCCATGTCTTTCATCGCAAGGATCCTCTTGTAGTCCTCGATTGCCTTCGTATATTTCCCGTAACCCACCAGAGAATCGGCCCGCAGACGCAGTCTCTCCGGTCCCGGCAGCTTCCGGTTGGCCTCGAGAGTTTTCTCAAAATTCTCACGATCCTGTACATAAATCCATCCCGTCTCGGCGTTCAGCGCGTGCAGTATTCTTCCAAGCGTCTGCACTCCTTCTCTGCGAATTCTCTCCAGAGACCTCACAAAATTACGGTCCTCCAGCTCCTCTCCAATCCATCCGATCAGGGCATCGTCAAAAAAATCCTCTTCGACCAGAGCCAGATTGTGGTCTGCAAAATAGCAGAGCTCCTCGATCGAATAGATATTCAGGTCAATGTCACGAATATAAAAAGGATGTTCCGCCCTCTTTACCTGACATAACACAGCCATGCTCATTCGTCTCACTCCTCCAGAATCTCACGCCAGACTTTCCCGGTTGCCGGATACATGTCTCCGAATCCCAGGTCTTCTACTTCGATGACACAGCGTTTTGCAGATTCACATGTCAGGTGAATTCGAAGACGGGTCGTCCCGTCCGGACGGTCATCGAGCTCCGGCAGCTGCATCACCGACACCTTCTGATCATTCTCATCCATGCGGTTGATCAAAAATCGAAGCTCATGCTCCTTGCCGATCAGAATGATCTCACAGACCTTGTCCGCCTCATACCAGTTTACTCCCGCGGCGATCAGAGGATAATAGGTCTCCCTCCCCTGAATGTTCATCTTCATGCCGATATTATTGCGGATGATATCATCCCCAAGATACAGACAGTCCGGGAATTTTCGCTGAACAACCTTCTCCCGTGCCGTATAACAGGCGCCTCTCGCATATAGGTTGTCAACCACAAACACTTTCCGTCCCGCCCGGCACAGCAGTGCAATGGATCGACCCGCCCACGCACGGTCAAAAGTATCGCCCATCAGGAAGATACAGGAATACATATTCTGCCGCAGCGACGCATTGATCATATTATAGAACTGCTCATCCCAGAGACTTCTGTCCTGTTTCAGGCAGATCGTTATCCCCTCTTCCATTGTAAAAGTCACCGGCCTGGTCTGCGGATTCATATTCATCGACAGAAAAGATACCTTTTCCTCCTCAAAAATAAAAAATCCAACATTCCGGTTCCAGAGCTCTCTCTTCTGATAAATCGTGTGATAAAAACAACTCTCCTTATAATCCTGAAGAAAGGCGCGTGCCTTTGCGAGGCCAAGCTCCCGGTAGATTGATTTCACCAGATGCACCACCGGGCGGGTCAGGACAGGAACCGTGATCGTGATGCCCGCAATCTGTGACTCCGGATCACTCAGACCAAGTGTGTACAGTGCCTTCCTCATGGTCTCCGCGGCCTTCTGCTCAAGCTCGTTTCTCCGGCGGTCCCTCTCCTCTTCGTCCGGAAAATCATGAACCAGATTTTCGATTCCGTCGAGAATCTCCCGGAAGGAGACCATGTCATTTCCGACCTTCATCGGCGCGGTGACCGTATTTTCTTTCTCACGTTCGTAGTAACAGATCTGCGGCTGATTTCGATTGAGATCTATCCCTACAATCAATTCTCTTGCGCTCATCTGCTCCCCCTCAATTCATCAGCTTCAGCAGCAGCTGATCCTGCCGTTCTGCTCTGATAACTTTGCATCTGTTCCTCCTCAATCCATCAGCTTCAGGAACCGGTTGACAAAGCATTCCTGTCGCAGATACTGTTCCTCCGCTTCCCGCAGTTTTCCGTCATCTCCCTGATCCCGTGCCTCAAGCATGCGGTTGAGAAGCCGGAACTTCGTTGCGCCGGAAGTGTCCATGTCTACAAGAGAAACCTCATAGGTATCGGAATCGCTGATTTTTCCATCGTCCATGACACTCATGTAATAACGCAGGCTCTCTCCATAGAACAGAAGAAACTCCTTCACAAAAATGCCGTGGTAGACATTATTCATCGGCTCGCTGATCCATTCTGTCTGTTCGCCGTCCTGTTCCTTCAGCTGATAATGAAGAATTACCCGGCTTCCCGGCCGGAACTGATCCTGGACAAACACCTTATCCTCGATCTGATATGCCTGAATCAGCCGCTTCGGAAGCTTGTGATAGAATTCGAAACGGAGCCCCTTCTCATCCATCTGCTTCAGCAATACACCGGCTCTCTCCATCCGTTTTGCATCCAGGGAATCCAGGGTAGAATAATACCGTAAAAGAGCCAGCTTGCAGATCGTATAATCGACCTCTCCGCGGTCCATTGCATTTTCCATTGTGACAATCTCCGACTCAGATATCGCGCGTCCCCCGAGGAAATAATAATCCGAAAGATAGGACAGAAACGCCGCCGTTACCTCCGGTCTTCCCTGCTGACGGACGTAATCACAAAGAATTTTTCCCTCGTCGTCCGGGAACTGATGCGTCCGGATTGACTGCAGCAGGATCCGCTCGTCGAGGCTGAGCGTCTCCAGCTGAAATCCCTTCAGCTTTCTCCAGAGTCTGCACAGATTCCGGACAGAGCCCCGGTAATGATCCCGGAGATAACTCAGCATGACCTCATCGTATTTTTCCTTTTTAAATACATACTCAGTCAGCTGCAGCAGCTTCTCCCCGTCCTCTCCGTCACCGAGAATCAGCCGGCTGGACAGACGCAGCAGGAGCCTTGTGGGTACACCCTCACATCCGAATTCGGATATCACATGAAAGGCTTCCTCATATCTGCCCTCGCGGATCAGAAGCACAATTGTGCTCACTTTATCCGCCTCCGCATAACGATCGATTTCCTCCTCACTCATGTTCCGCGGAAGAACCTCTTCATCGGGATGCGCCATGTCATATTCCAGAAGCTTCCTCCGCAGAATTTTGCGGTACTCATCGGTAAACGCCTCATCTGTCACTGCCATCCGGTAAGCAGAAACCGTGCGGCTGTTGACGTCCATCTGAAACGCCTTCTCCCGGCAGATGGAAAGCTCAGCCCCAGGATGACTCACGCCCTGCTCCAGAATCGCATGCGCACTGTCCCTGGCGTCCATCAGCCTCGTTACTTCAAAAGGAATGGTTGTCGCGTACCTCCGATGATGCACATCCTCCATGAGCACAGCGGCATCATCGGTATAAATCCGGGGATAAGCCACCCCGTCCTTCACTGTCGCCGTTTCCTCTTCTTTCAGTGCGTAATGACTCACCACCACCTGCCGCACCATCGGATCCGTGACCGTGACCTTATGTACAAACAGAACATTCCCGAGCAGCTCCGCGATCTCCGGCGATTCCGGTTTCCGAAAATACTGCTGGTAAAGAACCGCGTAATTTTCGTTCATGCGTCCCTTTCGCAGAGATTCCATCGCGAAAGTCCGGATATAACGCCCATAGTTCAGAAAACTGGTATCGTCTTCCTCCCGGTTCAGTACGATACTGGCATAGAGCAGTGCACGTTTCTTCTCCGCAAGCTCGGTATTTGTCGCAAAATACATCAGGATCTGCTGTGGAAGTCTCTCCCCCGCCGGCTTGTGATAAGTCTCCATATAATATTCGTAGAGCCTTGTAATACGGAGATCATGAAGCACAGCCTTCTCATACCACGGAAAACAGCGCGAATCCACCGGATTTCCCTTGATCAGCAGCTTGCAGATCGCCTCAAGAACCGCATCGTTCGGATATTTTTGGTACCCGGCAGAAAGGATCCGGTACAACGGCCGGTTAAAGTTCTTCTCGTTATCGCTCAGAAAAGCAGTTCTCTGAAGCAGTCCCTCGGTGATAAAATTGTGCTTCAGGCCGAAATTCAGAACCTGAATCATGAACGGTGAAAGTCTGCGCAGGAGAGACTCCTCCCTCGCCAGAAGGTTCCACGCATCCAGATACAAAAAAGGGCTCATAGATCCGGCGTTGAAGCAGTCCTCATATTCCTGCATACGGTCCGCCGAATTTATGATCTCTGTGTTCTCTTCCTGATGGCAAAGTTTCAGCAGAAGATAGCTTCCCGGATTCTTCCGGTAGTATTTTGCAAGAAGCGGAAGAATGTCACGCTTCTCCTCAGGCAGCAGTCCCACCTCCTTTGCCAGCGAGAGATAAATCCCCTTCTCCTCGCTGTTCGCGGGGCTGACCCGGCCGTCTTTCATCGGCCACAGCCGCTCCATTGCCTTACCATTGTCGTCTCTGGAAAACTCCAGATAGGCAGCATAAAGAATTGCGGCCGAATCGTCTGGATTCTCCTCGAGCATCTCATGCACCGTCATGGAAGATGACTCCAGCCAGCTGCGGTAATCCAGCTTGTGAAGCTGAAGGCTCAGAAAATCTCTCATCAGCCAGGCGACCTTCCTGCTCCGAACTGCAGATGGAAGGATCTCCGACTCCTCTTTTCGGGATGCCTCAACAATATATTCGAGATTCTGGTGAACACTGCGGATCCGGATTTTTCCAAACGATTTTCCCTCACCGAGTCTGTCACTGTGGACAACATATTCCAGTCCGTAGACCTTCCCGATAAAGTCCTCGGTGGTAATCACCTTTTTCGTCACCTCGAGGAAATCGCCCTCCACCTCAACCTCAAGCCGGATGTATCCCCATGTATTGCGATAGACATACAATGTATCCTTCTGAGATACATCCAGGTGATATACTGCCTTCTGCTGCTTATCGAGAGTGATCTCGATTGGCTCCTTCTTGCCGGTCGAGACGAGAAATTCCTCAAGATGCTGGTAGGTAACCGGATTGTGTGACATCCCGCGGTACAGTCCCAGATACTGCCGGTTGTTCCCGTTCAGGATTCTCGCAAATCCCGGATCCGTAAACATCAGAAATCCCTCCCTAAGACTTTTCTGGCAAAGCCTGGAGAAATCATCCAGTGTCCGGACCTCCGATTCTTCTCCATCTCCCGGAACATCCACGATCTCCGCGTACACAGGATATTCTTTCTCGGCAATATTGCTGCTGACCAGGATACTGCCCCGGATACTCTGACCGGAGAGCAGCCCTTTGGTAATCACAAGGAAGCTGATCTCACAGTCCTCTCCCTCAAATTCCGTTGTCAGAAGATGAATCCTGTAATCCTCCGACAATACGCTTCCCCGGATGGTACTGCCGTCCGATGCGCAGACATGAAGGGTCCCTCTGCGGACCTCTCCCTCTCCTACTACAATACGATATTCTTCTTCAGAGAAAACCAGCTTCGGAAGATCATACACGAACCCGGCTTCAATTACTCCGTCCTTATTCTTCAATACTCCCACCTTATCTTAAGCGGACACACGTCATGCCGCCACGATGTTCCCTGGCTCAGCGCGCATATACGATCTTTTCTGTCAAATCGAACGTATATTACGCACTGTCTCAGCACATTTACGATACTCTCTGACTCATCAAACATATACGTTTCTTTCTGACCCGGACAGCACATACGCTTGACGAATATCCGCATTCGAATTAAACTTAGTTCCGAATGAGAACGCCTTTTGGAGTCTCATCCACATTGAAGTATACAACATCCACAGAACCTGCGCAATGTTCTGACCGGTGCACGTGATATCTGTTCATGTGTATGTGCAATTGACAAGGCAGAAAACCGCTCTAAGTTAGAAATCGAGGTGTCATCTATGGCTCAGTTTACCTTGAAGCACAAGGATCATTTTCACGGAAGCGACCTGGAAAAAATAGAAGAGATCTACCATATCCCAAAGGAAAAGATCACCAGCTTTTCCGCCAACATCAATCCACTCGGAATCTCCCGCAATCTTCGGGAATCCATCAGTGAGCACATCGACGTCATTCAGACCTATCCTGACCGGGAGTATAAGGACCTTCGAAAAGTGATCGCAGAGTACGCGGGCACCACCTACGAAAATGTCATTGTCGGAAACGGCTCCACCGAGCTGATCTCCCTGATGATTCAGGCAGATGCACCGAAAAAAGCAATGATTCTCGGTCCCTCCTATTCCGAATACGAAAGAGAAATATCTCTGAGAGGCGGCCAGACCGTCTATTATCCTCTGAAAGAGGAGGAGGATTTTCAGCTGAATCCTGACGATCTCTGCCGTCATCTGACAGACGACCTGGATCTCCTGATTCTGTGTAATCCGAACAATCCGACCTCGACCGCGATCTCCAACGAGAAGATGCGCACCATCCTCGATGCCTGCATGGTGCACGGCATTTTTGTGATGGTGGATGAGACATATGTAGAATTTACGCACGCAGATGAAAAGATCTCTTCGGTTCCGCTTACCGACTCGTACACAAACATCGTTGTCCTGAGAGGCACTTCCAAATTCTTTGCTGCTCCGGGTCTCCGTCTCGGCTACGCGATCACCGGCAACACAGACCTGATCCGTAAGGTCATCTCCCTGCAGAACCCCTGGTCCATCAGCTCCATCGCCGAGGTCGCCGGAAGGCTGATGTTCAGCGATACGGAATATATCAATCAGACACGTCATCTGATCGACACCGAACGCACCCGGATCTACCGTGAGCTTCAGACCTGGAATACCATTAAAGTATACCGCCCGAAGGCGAACTTCATCCTCGTGCGGATTCTCCGGGAGGATATGGACGCGGACATTCTCTTCGACCACTGCATCCGGAAGGGGCTCATGATCCGCAACTGTTCCACCTTCCCCTTCCTCTCCAACAAATACTTCCGGTTCTGCTTCATGAATCCCGAAGACAACGACCGCCTCCTCGCCCAACTCCGCAGAGACGTGAATGTATAAGCTCTTCGAAAACATATCCAGGCCGCCTTCCGCGAAGCGTGTGTAAGAGACTGGATATGTTTTCGAAGGCAACAAGCATGAGCACGAAGGGACGCGCCAGCGGCACGAAAGTGTCTAAACCATCTCATTGATCACGCCGCTGCGGTAAGCCTTCAGTAGCTCCTTCAGCTCATCAATCCTCTCCTTCAGCCGGCGTCCGATATCTGTATCGCTGACATGAAGCCTGTGCGGCGCGTTCATAACCAGAATCCTGTCTCCGTGAATATCTGTCTCATTCCGGACGGCATCCTCCGTGGAGGTAAAAGGCTTCAGCGCCACCAGCTGCATTCCGTACGAATTGTAGATGAGAGTATACCCTGCAATCCCCGTCTTGCCCTGATATGCTTTCGAAAAGCCTCCGTCGATGATCAGCACCTTCCCGCTGCATTTCACGGGACTTTCGCCGGAACTTTGCAGCACCGGTACATGTCCGTTCACAATATGCGCGTCTTCTGGAAGACCGAATTCCCGAAGAACCCGGTTCATGATCTCCTCATTGTTTAAAAGCTGGTAGTACGGGTTTTTATGCTCGACATGTGTTTCCTTCTCCGCAATGAAATATCGCTCGAAGGTTGCCATTTTATCCTTCCCGAACAGAGGCGACTGCGGGCTGCACCAGATCCAGTAGATGATATCACGTCCTTTTTTCCGCTCTTCTTCGTTTACGGCGAAAAACGCCTTCCGAACGTACTTTTCCAGCTCGTCGTACAGCTCTCTCCCGCACAGTTTTTTCCCGAACACGTCTACCTTCATAAATTCTCCGTCTTCGGTCAGCGGCATACAGCCATGATAGAGAAGATTGTTGTTGTAGATACAGTACAGTTTTCCCTTGTTCAGGAGAAGATTCATATGCTGATAGAGCTTCTCACATTGCGTGAACGCCCGCTGCATCCGCTCCATCACCTCCGTCTCATCCGCCGTCAGGCGGTACGGATCCGATGGATCAATTGTCGGAAAATTATGATCAAGAAGTGCGTATTCCTTTCCGTCCAGCCGTATGACCCCTCTTTCGTAATCAATCTTGTCAAGAAGCATACGGTCCTCCATATGGAACTCCGGATGCTCTCCAAAGAGCTGTCCCTCCAGCTTAAACTGAATGATGGAAATTGCCTTGTGCATTCTCATGTTCAATTCATTTTCATTGGGCAGCCGGGTGCTGTTTTCTCCCTTCAGCCTGAAGAGAGAACAGGGATCATCGCCGTAGACCCGGGTGGCGAACGTTGCCAGAGGGATCATATTGATGCCGTATCCGTCCTCCAGAATGTCGAGATTCCCATATCTCGCACAAATTCTGAGAACTGTGGCGATACAGGGCAGCGATCCTGCGGAAGCTCCCATCCAGACGATGTCATGGTTGCCCCAGCAGATATCCAGAGAATGATAGCTCATCAGACGGTCCATGATTCTCTCCGGACCCGGACCCCTGTCATAGATATCACCCAGAATATGCAGATGATCCACAACCATCTGCTGAATCAGATGGCAGAGTGCCACGATAAAATCTTCCGCTCTCTGGATATCGATGATCGTATCCACAATAGAATTATAGTACGCCTCCTTGTCCAGAACATCCGGCTTCTCCGTGATCAGCTCCTCGATCACATAGGCATAGTCTTTCGGCAGCTGCTTACGCACCTTTGACCTCGTATATTTGGAGGATGCCTTCTTGCAGATCTGAATCAGCCGGTACAGAGTGATTTTGTACCAGTCGTCCATGTTCCCTTCCGTCTGACGTATGAGTGCCATCTTCTCATTTGGATAATAGATCAGCGTTGCCAGAGCGCTCTTGTCCGCCTCACTGAGCGTATGGTCGAACACCTCATCGATCTTTTTCTTTACGGAACCGGAGCCATTCTTCAGCACATGCGAAAAAGCCTCATATTCTCCGTGAATATCCGTGATAAAGTGTTCGGTACCCTTAGGCAGATTTCGTATAGCTTCCAGATTTATAATTTCTGTTGACGCAGCGGCAATGGTCGGATACAGCTCCGCCAGCCGCTGCAGGTATCTCAATTCCAGATTTTCCATGTAAAAGTCCTCCCTGTTTGTGCCCCTTTATCCAGATACCCTCCGGCCTGGTCTTGGATTTTTCCTGCCAGGTCTGTAGTTCTGCCTCCCAGGTCTGCGATTCTGCTCACCCGGCCTGTGGTTCTGCCGCCCAGATCTGTGATTCTGCTCACCCGGTCTGTAGTTCTTCCGCCCAGATCTGTGATTCTGCTCACCCGGCATGTGATTCTGCCGCCATGAATCTACCCCGCCTCCATCTGAAAATCAAACAGCGAGATCTGATTCGTCTCCGGCAGATCGGATATGATTCCCAGCCGGTCCAGTGTATCCGTAATGCTCTTGCCGACCTTCCCCCGCTGCCGCAGATCATCCTTGGACAAAAACTTTCCGTCCCGCGCCGCCAGTACGATGCTGTCTGCCGCAACAGAACCCAGGCCGTCAATGGCATCCAGCGAAGGCATCAGCTTTCCGTCAATAATCTGAAAACGATGCGGCTGCACCCGGTAGATATCTATCGGCATGAACTCAAAACCGCGGGCGTACATTTCCTCGACGAGACACATGTCGCCATACTGGTCCTGCTCCATCTTTGACAGAGAATCCTTGCGGGAATTGAACTCGTCCATGATCTCCTCCAAATGGCGCTGTCCCTGGCACATTTTCTCGTAGGAGAACGCCTTCGCGCGGATTGAGAAATATGCCGCATAATAAGCAAGCGGCCGGTACACCTTGTACCATCCCACGCGGTAGGCCATCATCACATAGGCCACGGCGTGGCCTTTCGGGAACATGTACTTGATCTTTTCACACGACCAGATATACCAGTCCGGAACACCGTGCTGTTTCATATCGGCCGTCCATTCCGGCCAGTTTTTACACTGTTTCTTCGCCACCTTCCCCTTTCGCACCATCTCCATGATGGAAAAGCTCTCCTCAGAATCCATTCCCTTGTTGATCAGGTAGACCATGATGTCATCACGACAGCAGATGGCAGTTCCCAGCGTACATTTTCCTTCCTTGATCAGCGTCTCGGCATTGCCGAGATAGACATCTGTGCCGTGGGACAGGCCTGAGATTCTGCATAGATCCGTAAAGTTCTGCGGCTTCGTATCAAAAAGCATCTGCATCGCAAAGCTTGTGCCGAACTCCGGGATCCCGAGTGTGCCCAGCCTGATGCCATGGATCTGCTCCGGCTGAAGTCCCAGCGCGCTGAGATTCTGGAACAGACTCATGACCTTTGGCTCATCGAGAGGGATTTTTGTCGCGTCTTCTCCGGTCAGGTCCTCCAGCATACGGATCATTGTCGGATCATCGTGTCCGAGAATATCCAGCTTCAGAAGGTTGGAATCGATCGAGTGATAATCAAAATGTGTGCTGACGATATCCGAATCCGGATCATCAGCGGGATGCTGCACCGGCGTAAAGGTATTGATGTCCCATCCCTGCGGCAGTACAACGATGCCGCCCGGATGCTGCCCGGTGGTTCTTCGTATTCCCACGCAGCCCTGTACGATCCGGTCGATCTCGCAGCTTCGCTTGTGTATGCCCTTTTCCTCATAGTAATTCTTCACAAATCCGAAGGCTGTCTTGTCCGCCAGCGTGCCGATGGTCCCTGCCTTGAACGTCTGACCCGCGCCGAAGATAACCGCGGTGTATGCGTGTGCCTTTGTCTGATACTCTCCCGAAAAGTTCAAGTCAATGTCCGGCTCCTTGTTCCCCTTGAAGCCGAGGAAGGTTTCAAAAGGAATGTTAAAGCCCAGCTTGTCCATGACTCTGCCGCAGACCGGACATTTCTTGTCCGGCATATCACATCCGGAATATCCCATTTTCCGGTATTTCACAACATCCGGCGTATCAAATTCCACGTGATGGTCATGATGGCACAGATAATGCGGCGGAAGCGGATTTACTTCTGTGATTCCTGACATGGTCGCCACAAAGGATGACCCGACAGAACCTCTCGATCCTACGAGATATCCGTCTTCATTGCATTTCCACACCAGCTTCTGCGCGATGATGTACATCACGGCATAACCGTTTGATATAATGGAGGTAAGCTCCCGCTCCAGTCTTGCCTGAACGATCTCCGGAAGATCCGGTCCGTAGATTTCATGCGCCCGGCGGTAGCAGATTGTGCGGAGCATCTCGTCAGAGTGCGGAATAACCGGAGGACATTTTTTCGGGTAAATCGGACTCATCCGCTCAATCATGTCACAGATTCTGTTCGTGTTGTCGATGACAACCTCCCTCGCCTTTTCTTCTCCGAGGTAAGCAAACTCGTCCATCATTTCTTCCGTGGTGCGAAGGTACAGCGGTGCCTGATTGTCCGCGTCCGCGAATTTCTTTCCGGCCATGATAATCCGCCGGTAAATCTCGTCCTGCGGATCCATGAAATGAACGTCGCAGGTAGCGACGACCGGCTTGTGAAACTGCTCTCCCAGCCGGATGATTTTCCGGTTGAGCTCCTGGAGATCCTCCTCACTGCTGACCGCCGGGTTTTTCTCGTCCTCAATGAGAAAACGATTGTTTCCGAGCGGCTGTATTTCGAGATAATCATAAAAGTTCACAATCTTCGCAATTTCCGTATCCGGCGCTCCCCTCAACAATGCCTGGTAGAGCTCTCCGGCCACACAGGCGGATCCGATGATCAGCCCCTCGCGGTGCTCCTGCACAAAGCTCTTGGGAAGCTTTGCCTGACGGTTAAAGTATTTCAGATGCGATTCGGATACACAGCGGTACAGATTTACTCTGCCCGCCTCGTTTTTTGCGAGAATGATCGCGTGGCTGGATTTCATCTTGCGGATTGCGTTCTGATTCACGCTTCCTTCCCGGTTCAGCGAATCCAGGTCATTAATCCCCTGTTCGCGAAGCATCGCCACAAATTTCACAAAAATCCAGGCCGTACATTCGGCGTCATCCACGGCACGGTGATGATGTTCCAGAGAAACTCCCACCGCCTTGGCAACCGTATCCAGCTTGAAACGGGACAGGTTCGGCAGAAGGAGCTGTGCCATCGCCACTGTATCCACATAAGTGAATTCCCAGTCAATCTTCTGCCTGCGGCACTCCATCTTGATAAATCCGGTATCAAAATCCGCGTTGTGGGCAACGAGAACAGCCCCTTTACAGAATTCGCGGAACCTTGGAAGAATCACCTCAATCGGCGGCGCGTCCTGAACCATTTCATCCGTAATGCTGGTCAGCTCCGTGATCCGGAAAGGAATCGGGACTTCGGGGTTTACGAATTCCGAAAAACGGTCGACAACCTCCCCCTTCTCCACCCGTACCGCACCGATTTCGATGATCTTGCATGTCAGGTTGGACAGACCGGTTGTCTCGATATCAAAAACCACATAGCTGTCATCAAGACTCTGCCCTCTGCTGTCGGTTGCAATTCCTTTCAGATCGTCCACCAGATACGCTTCCATGCCATAGATGACCTTAAAGGGTGCCCTGACCTTTTTCAGTTCATTCTTGTCCGCATCCGGATGTTCCTCGGCGTATTTTTTCTGATAAGACTCATCAATGGCCTCGAGGGCATGATTTGCCTCCGGAAAGGCCTGAACCACCCCGTGGTCGGTGATCGCGATCGCCGGCATTCCCCAGTCGTACGCCCGCTGTACCAGCTTTGAGGCGTCTGTAATGCCGTCCATATCGCTCATCTTCGTGTGGCAGTGCAGCTCCACGCGCTTCACCGGGCTGCTGTCATAGCGTCCATGCCGGAAGCTGGCCGACTTCCGGATTCCGATCACCGTCGATACGGTCAATTCGTGCTCATAGCTGTCCAGCATGATCCTGCCCTTCAGCTTGATGAATTTTCCCGCCTTCAATTCCCCGGCAAGCTCCTCCTTCTGCGACTGCATAATGAAGATTTTTGCCTGAATGGTGTCCGTATCATCGGTAACCGCAAAAATAACGAGTGCCTTCTCATTTCGCAGATCCCGCATGTCCATCGACAGAATCTGACCTCTGATAACCGCCTCCGAGGTTGTCTCATCGATCGACTCGATCGGAATGCTGTCCTCATTGAAGTTTCTTCCGTAGATCAGATTCGGATCATCATCCATCTTCAGGCGGTCGCCAAAGCCGAATCCTCCCCGTCCGGATCTCCGTGAAAAACGTCCTTTTCCGCCGGTGCCCTGTCTGATGCCGAAACCGCCTCGCCCAGACGATGCCGCAGTTCCCCCGTCTTCCCGCTTTCCCGAAACAGCTGCAGAATCCCTCTTTCCGGTCTCCGCACTCCCGTCTCCGTCCCCGGCAGTCTCCGCTATACCGTTTCTCTCCCGGCCTGCCTTGGAGTTCTCGAAGATATGCTTCGCCTGCGCCCGCATCTGCTGCGCGCTTCGCTTCAGGTCCTCCGATTCCTTCACCGGATAGAACTCCGTCGCGATCTCGATCGGCAGCCCGCAGCGGTACGTGAAAATATGGTCCAGAATACGGGTGAGCTCCGCGCACCGCTCATGTCCGATCACAGAATCTTCCAGCTCGATCTGCATGAGATTTTCCTCAGGAAAACTGATTTTCGCCGTCCGGAACAGGTATGCCAGGAAGATATCCTTTTTCTTCAGCTCGTACAGAATGCTCGTGCGGTATACCTCCAGCATTTTCTCCGGATTATACTGTCTGGAAAGGCGGAATTTCTCTGTGACCTTCACCGCAAAAGAAGCATCCGAAAAAAGCTGGCGATGGATTTCCCTCTCCAGCTGATCGATATATTTTTTGTGAATCCACTGCGGGCTCTCCAGATAAATGTGCAGAATACCGCGCTTCCGGTTATATGCAGCCTTTCTCACAACCGCGAACTGCAGATATTCCTCAAGCTCCCCCTCGAGCTCCAGATTTGGAAAAGCCTCTGTCAGCTTTCTGCTCTCCGGCGCTTCCGCATCTGCCGCACTTCCTGTTGAATCCTGCCGGATATCTGTTTCCTTCCGGATTCCCTTCTCGCCATGGATTTCAGTTTCTCTTTGCATTCCCTTTTCTTCCAGGATTCCAGTTTCCCCTTGCATTCCGTTTTCTTCTAGAATTTGCGTTTCACTCATCTGAGATCTGACTCTCCAATCACAATCCGGGATCCTCCCAATGTTCCAGTTCATCTCTGAGGGCATCCAGGAGCTGATCCTCCGGAACCTTTCGGATGATTTCGCCCCTGCGGATCAAAAGTCCCTCTCCCGTTCCTCCGGCGATTCCCAGATCCGCCTCTCTCGCTTCCCCGGGTCCGTTTACAACGCATCCCATCACCGCCACCTTCAGATTCAGCGGATAGTTCTCTGTCATCTTTTCTACTTCATTTGCCAGATGGATCAGATCGATCTGCGTTCTTCCGCAGGTCGGACAGGATACCACCTCAATGCCTCCCTTCCGAAGTCCGAGCGTCCGAAGGATAAACTTCGCGGTCCGGATCTCCTCAAGAGGATCTCCCGTCAGCGATACACGGATGGTATCACCGATTCCCTGATACAGAATGATGCCAAGTCCGATCGCCGATTTCAGATTGCCGGAATAAAGTGTCCCGGCCTCGGTGATGCCCACATGAAGCGGGTGATCGGTCCTTTTCGATATCAACTCATGTGCCTTCGCGCACATCATGACATTCGACGACTTAATGCTGATGACGAGGTTATCATACCCCATGTCCTCAATAATGGCAGTCTGCTTCAACGCGCTTTCCACAAGCGCCTCAGCAGTTACACCGCCGTACTTCTCCAGCAGATCCTTCTCCAGCGAGCCGCTGTTAACTCCGACACGGATCGGAATTTTCCTCTCCTTCGCGCAGTCTACAACCGCGCGCACCCTGTCGATGCTTCCGATGTTCCCGGGATTGATGCGTACCTTGTCTGCTCCGTGCTCCATCGCCGCAATCGCCAGCCGGTAATCAAAATGAATATCCGCAACAAGCGGTATCGCAATCTGTTTCTTTATCTCTGTGAGAGCCTCCGCGGCTTCCATCGTCGGAACCGTGCAGCGGATGATATCGCATCCCGCCTTTGTCAGCGCACGGATCTGTGCAACCGTCGCTTCCACATCCTCCGTCCTCGTATTTGTCATCGACTGAATCAGGATCGGATTCCCACCGCCGATCACTCTGTCTCCGATGCGCACTGTTTTCGTCTTCATAAACAAATTCCTTTCGTTTGCTGCAGCATCTGCCTCTGCCTTCTGCCCTCTACATTTCAGGAAACGCGGTGTGATACTTCCTGCGGTATTTTCGAAAAACAAACTCGATATCAAAACAGGTCTGTTCCTCGCTCTCCTCTGCCAGTTCCCATTCAGGCATATAATCAAGATTTGGAAAATAACAGTCCGCCTGGTAGATAAAACCAACCCGCGTCGCCAGAACCTCATCACAATACGGAAGCATCAGCTCATAGACCGAGGTGCCTCCGATAATAAAGATTTCATCCGTATTATACTTCTTCAGCTCCTCCAAGAGCTCTCTTTTGCTCCGGACTACAACAGCACCTGCCGGGTGAAAATTCGGATCTCTGGACAAAACAATGTTCACCCTTCCCTCCAGAGGCCGACCGCCCGGAAGGGAGTCATAAGTTCTTCTTCCCATCACCACGACATGACCGATCGTCGTATCCCGAAAAAACTTCATATCAGAAGGAATGTTCACCAGAAGATGTCCCTGATTACCGATTCCCCATTTCTGATCTGCACAAACAATCGCTTTCACTATCCAAACACCTCATCATTGTACAATTTCTTAAAAAACGCACACAGGATCGCCATGCCTGACTGCGATTCACTCTTTGCATAAACGAGATAAAACACGCTGCGCGAGTTTTATCTCGCTATCGCGACGCTCGCCGCACACGAATACTTCGCATTCGGCTGCGGCTCTCTGTTCGTGTAAATAAAAAAAGACCTGTTTCTCACAGATCTTCTGCCGACCGTAACGGTCAGATAACAAGGCTGCCATCCTGAAGATCCCCGCTGCTCCTGCAGGCATTTCCATTCAGCTTCTATTCTATAAATCACGCCACAGGTTGTCAACCGGAAGGCTTACCGGCCTTGCGGGAGCATGGCTTCATCCCGTCCGTCAGCTCTCGCACAAAGCCTGCAGGGCAGGATTTCACAATGCCTGTACCATATGTAAATCCACAAATGGAAGCAGGCATGTGAGACTCTTCACCCTTCTGACCAGCCGTGATCAGCTTGTCCATTTTCTGCCACGGCCGGATCAGGACCAGCTGGCTGCATTCTTGTCCGAACAGATCTCAAACATCGTCTTGCCCGGATTCAGCAGAATCTTATTGCCGTTGCTGTCAAAATATTCTGTATTGTCATTCTGATCAGCTTTCTCCCATGTAATCGGAATGGCTTTTCCATCCGTGAAGAATACGCCTGTCCCGGAAGTAAACAGATTCATATCGAGATGCACATTATCGTCCAGATGCCACTCACTGACATACTGTACGATGATGTTCTTGAACTTCAGCTGCTCACCCGTCTCCTGATCTATGTGCTCCGAGCCGTACTCATACCGGTAGTACTGCCGGTCCTCTGTATTGAACACAAAATAAGGATCATCGTACTTGAACGGAATGTGAACGGTATTCGCCACCTCTCCGTTGATGTCCGTATCCGCGGTATTAAATGCAAGATTCGGCGCATAGCCCTCGGGGTAAGCCCTGTTATATCCAAGGCTGTCCGCATCACTTGTAAGAGAAGATCCCGCGACATAAACATTGTGAGGCGCCTTGCGATCCTCCGAGCGGTAAAACCCGCCCGCAGTCATTCCATTGATGTCCTCCATGTTCTGAGAGGTGATCAGATCCTGTGCCTGCTGACTCCAGCCGTAATGAGAATAGACCGCCTCGTTATCCATCGCAAAATATACAAAATACGGGCGCGCACTTCTCACAGGTCCGATCTTGCCGATGTTGGAAGGATCCTGGAACACCGCCATCAGACGTGTGATATTTCCCTCAACCTCAATCTCATACAAGAGGTCCGCCTGATTAATGCCGGATTGTGGCACCGCCGGCTGCAGGTTATTGATCATGATCGCTATCGGTCTTCTGGTCCCAGCGGCGACATCTACCGGCTCTCCGGTCAGGTAACTGTACATCTGCCCTTCCGGAAGTGTACTCTCCGGCTCCGGTGCTTCCGTCGGAGTCTCCTCAGGCGTCGAAGTCGGTGTCGCAGAAGGCGTAACCGTCGGAGTGCCGGTCGGTGATGGCGCAGCGGTGACCAGTGCTACCGAGTCATCAACAGTTTCCGCCTTCCCGCACCCTGCGGCAAGCCCTGCGCCGATCGTCAGACATAACAAAGCCATAATATATTTCTTTCTCAATCGTTCAAATCCCCCAATTCCTGTCTTTGTAAGGATATCCTGCATCTCTGCAAAGGTATCCTGATGCCAGTGTTGATGCTGTTATCTCTGCACCGATACCTTGCACGGACAGCCTCTGTACCAATGCCTCCTGCGGGCAGCTGCGTGCCGCGCACAGCCAACAGCCAACAGCCAACAGCCAACAATCACATTATAGTTCATCGCGCATGATATGGCAAGTTGTTCAAAGGATTGCCCTGTTATTTATATTTTATTATGCGTTTTTACCATTTTCGTCGACTGTTTCGTACAAAAACAGATATTTACCCACCTCCAGTACTCTCACCTGGATACTTTTTATGCCTCCTCTTTATCAAGCTGAGAGGTGCAGTGCGGACATCTTGTAGCCTCAAGCGGAATCTCAGACTTGCAGTACGGGCAGATCTTCGTGACCGGTTTTTCCTCTTCCTTCTGCTTTCCGACAAGTTTGTCAGCACCCTCATGCATTTTGTTGATCGTTTTGATTACCATGAACAGCACCAGCGCGATGAGCAGGAAATTGATGACGGCAGCAATAAATGTGCCAAGTCCAAGCACCGGTGCATCCTTTCCGGCGCCCATCGTAATATTCCACTGATCAAAGCTGATGCCGCCTGTTATCACAGAGATCAACGGCATAATGATGTTGTTCACCAGCGCATTTACAATGGCGGTAAAAGCACTGCCAATGATAATGCCGACTGCCATATCCATGACGTTGCCGCGCGAGATAAACTCCTTAAATTCCTTCATAAATCCTTTCATCGATTCTTCCTCCTCTGGTCTGTACCTGATTAAAGCATCTGTTTCTGCCGGCGTTCTGCACATCCCGGCTTAATCTGATTATAATCAATTCTCCTGTGCCGCACAACGCAAAAATAAACTCCTGTGACAGGGCCCCACAGGCCTTGCACACAGGAGTTTACAATTTCGATTAAACGATACCTGACTGCTGTCAGAAGACGCAGACAGTAATGGCCATACGATAAGTCGTGCCACACACTGTATAAGTCCCCGCGTCACTTCGCTGCTTCGCAGCTTCCGTGCCGCTAACAGGTATGAGCATTCCCGCGTTGCTTCGCACCGCTCCATGCTCATACCTGTTGTCGTCG